>CBFGVM010000623.1:0-1515 GCA_965652015.1 uncultured Alphaproteobacteria bacterium | reverse complement strand
TGTCCCGGCATGAGATCGTAAGGGTGCTTCCAGCCCGGCAGCGCCTTGATGCGGTCGAGCCAAACCGCGATGTTCTTGTGCTGGGCGGCGATGTCGAAGCCGAATTCCTCCGCCGGATAGTAGAGATAAGCGACCAGCGAAAGATCGGCGATGGTCGGGCGCGCCCCGAGGACGAAAGGCCTGCTCGAGAGCCGCTTGTCGACGATGGCAATGTTGTTGTCGATCCGGCCCTTGAGGAATGTGAGCACGGCCGGATCGCCCGGCGGCTTGGCGAAACAGCGCAAGAAGCGATACGGCCCGAGAAAGCCGTTGACCTTCTGGTTGTCAAAGATGATCCAGCGCAGCGCCTCGAGCCGCTCATCTTCGCTCTCGGGACGGAATTTGCCCGAGCGCTCGGCGAGATAGGTCAGGATCACGGCGGACTGGCTGAGCTTCTTGCCCTGATGCGCCAGCACCGGCACCTCGCCCATTTCGTTGACGTTGGTGCGGAATTGCGGCGAGCGCGGCTCGCCCTTGGCGAAGAAGTCGACCCAGAGCGGCTCCCAGTCGGCACCGATGAGGTTAAGCATCAACGCGGCGCGATAGGCGTTGCCGGATTGCGCGAAGCAATAGAGCTGGTACTCGGCCATGGCGTGTCCTTGGATTTGCAATTCCTATGGCAGCATGAGCCTCAGCGGCGAACTCCCGTATCGCCCATGCGAGAGGGAGATGGAGCCCATGGCTCAAGCTAGCGCGGTCACTTCATCGTCGGGATGACGAATTCGGCGCCTTCCTTGGTGCCCGAGGGCCAGCGCGAGGTCACCGTCTTGGTCTTGGTGTAAAAGCGCACCGCATCCGGCCCGTGCTGATTGAGGTCGCCGAAGCCCGAACGCTTCCAACCGCCGAACGTGTAATAGGAGAGCGGCACTGGGATCGCGAAGTTTATGCCCACCATGCCCACGTTCACGCGGCTGGCGAAGTCGCGGGCGGTGTCGCCGTCGCGCGTGAAGATAGCCACGCCGTTGCCGTAGTCGTGCTCGGAGGGAAGCCGTAGCGCCTCCTCGTAGTTTTTGGCGCGCACGACCGAGAGCACCGGGCCGAAGATCTCCTCCTTGTAGATGCGCATCGCAGGCGTCACCTCGTCGAACAGGCAGCCGCCCATGAAGAAGCCGTTCTCGTAGCCCTGCAGCTTGAAGCCGCGGCCGTCAACCTTGAGCTTGGCGCCTTCCTTGATGCCGAGATCGACGTAGCTCTTGACTTTCTCGAGCTGCGCCTTGGTCACCATCGGCCCGTAATCGGCCTGCGGATCGCTCGAGGGGCCGACCTTCAAGCTCTCGACGCGCGGGATCAGTTTCTCGACCAGGATATCCGCGGTCTTGTTGCCGACCGGCACCGCCACCGAGACCGCCATGCAGCGTTCGCCTGCCGAACCGTAGCCGGCGCCGATGAGCGCATCGACCGCCTGATCCATGTCGGCATCCGGCATCACCACCATGTGGTTCTTGGCGCCGCCGAAGCACTGCACGCGTTTGCCGT
>CBFGVM010000622.1:0-1517 GCA_965652015.1 uncultured Alphaproteobacteria bacterium | reverse complement strand
ATCCCGCGCGTCATCCACGAGACGATCCGGCATCATGTTGGAATCGACGAGTAGGGCCGATTCCCGACAAAAAGGGGCGGCAGCCGGTTCGCCATGCAGGCTAGGTGAAATCCTTGTCGGACCGGAACGCCTGTGTTAGCCACCCCGCCGACTGCGGCAATTGTGAGCGGTAAGAGGTAGAGTCGATGGCGACCACCGGCAATGGCGGACCCGCGCCGAGCCCAGGCGCTCAGCAAAATCAGGCGCAACTCACCGTGCTTGGCCAATATATCAAGGACTTCTCGTTCGAAAATCCCAACGCTCCTCGCTCCTTGACACCGGCTCAAACACAGCCCGCGATCAACATTCAAATCAACGTCGGCGCTCAACAACTCGCCCAGACCGATTACGAAGTCTCCCTCAACCTCGAAGGGAAGGCTGAAAGCGCCGGAACCGTCCTTTTTGCCTTCGACCTGACATTTGCCGGCGTTTTTCGCGTCCAGAACGTGCCGGCTGAGACGCTGCAGCCGCTCGTTATGATCGAGTGTCCGCGACTGTTGTTCCCGTTCGCGCGCGAGATCGTCGCCACCTCGGTCCGCAATGGGGGCTTCCCACCGCTGCTGCTCGACCCGGTCGATTTTGTTGCACTGTATCAGCAGCGCGTCGCCCAGATGCAGTCGCCGCAGGCAACCCCGCCGCCGTCGAGCTAGCGAGCATGTCCGGGTGGTCGCTCAAGCAGGGCTTCGACCGCCCCATTGGAGCGCCCGGCCGCGACCGGCAAAATCGAGTTCGCCCTTCCCGTCAGCTGGCGCCCGCCGGCAACTCCAAATAGTCGCGCCAGATCACGCTCTCTCCGAGCGTTGCCACAAACGCGAGATGCGCTTCGCACTCCTCGTCGCTCAACCGTAGTGCGAGGGCCACCGCTCGTGCGGGAAGCGGCAATGGGCCGACCGGAGCGCCGATCGCGCGCGTGTCCATCTCGACCAGAACGAGCTGGGCTTGCCGGGCGCCAATCAGCTCTAGATAGACCTCCGCGAGAAGCTCGGCGTCGAGCAGCGCCCCATGTTTGGTGCGATGTGAATTATTTATGCCAAAACGCAGACAAAGGTCATCAAGGCGGTTGGGCGCTCCCGGGTACTTGCGGCGCGCCAGCAGCAACGTATCGACCAGACGTTCTCGCTGCACCAGTATTTTGCCTACGCGCTCGAGCTCGGCATTGAGGAAGGCAAGATCGAACAGGGCATTATGCGCGATGAGCGGCGCGTCGCTGATGAATGCGATGAGATCTTCGACGATCTCGCCGAAGAACGGCTTGTCCTTGAGAAACTCGCCCGAGAGGCCATGGATCGCAACTGCCTCGGCCGGCACCTCGCGCTCAGGATTGAGATAACGATGAAAGCTCTGCCCGGTCGGGATGCGATTGATGAGCTCGATGCAGCCGATCTCCACCAGGCGGTGGCCCTGGAAAGGATCGAGCCCAGTCTTCTCGGTGTCGAGCACGATTTCGCGCACGTCTACATTCCTGTGGGCTGCGACAC
>CBFGVM010000621.1:0-1525 GCA_965652015.1 uncultured Alphaproteobacteria bacterium | reverse complement strand
CCGAGAATCGCGAGAATACGCTCGCCGCCGGCCGGCGCGGCGATGCTTGCCTTGAGCAGGCCTTCCTCGACCCGATAGCATCCATCGCCCTCGTCCCCCACCATGAATAAGGTCTGATCGGCCTTAAGCGAGACAGGACGCGCCTTGGCGAACAGGCTCTGCGACAACTCCGTCGGCAAAGCGGCCAGCAGGCTGTCGGATCGGGGGGTTGGCTTTGCCATGGCGAGTCTCGCCTGTTTAACCGGAGCACAAGCGGATTATACAGCTTCCCCATCCAAAAGACCGAAGTGAATGCATGGGGAGGGACGCAGCACAAGCGCTTCGGACGGCGCTCGCGGGACACCGCGGACGACGACTGCGAGGAGTGCGCCATGGCGAAAGTGAGAGTAGGCCTCGTCGGATGCGGCTTTGCCGCCGAACTGCACATGTACGCCTACCAGCGGGTCTACGGGGTCGACGCGCAGGTGACTGCGGTCGCGGCACGCGGCGATCATGTGCTCGACTTCGCCAAGAAACACCAGATCCGCCGGACCTATCGCGATTTCCCCTCACTGGTGGCGGACGCCGAGATCGACGTCGTCGACATCTGCACTCCGCCCGCGTTGCACCCGGGTATGATCGTAGAGGCGGTGCAAGCAGGAAAACATGTCATCTGCGAGAAACCGTTCACTGGATATTTCGGGCGCGGTGAGGACAAGACCCCGATCGGCAAGCACGTCCCGAAATCGCGCATGTACGAGCGCGTCATGGAGGAGATGGACAAGACCTGCGCCGCCGTCAAAGCGAGCGGCCGGCTTTTCATGTACGCGGAGGATTGGATCTATGCGCCGGCGGTGACGAAAACCGAGCAGATCATCAAGGCGACTAAAGACAAGATCCTGTTCATGAAGGCGGAGGAGAGCCACAGCGGCTCGCACGCGGCCCATGCCGCCCAGTGGTCGATGACCGGCGGCGGCTCGCTCATTCGCATGGGCTGTCACCCGCTGTCGGCGGTGCTCTATCTCAAGCAAGTCGAGGCGCAGGCGCGGGGCGAGCGCATCGCAGTATCGGCGGTGACGGCCGACGTCGGCAACGTCGCGGCTCGTCTGCCGCGGCACGAGCGCCGGTTCATCAATGCCAATCCCGTGGACGTCGAAGATTGGGGAATGTTGACGCTGACCTTCTCCGACGGCACCAAGAGCACGGTATTCTCCGGCGACATCATCATGGGCGGCGTGCGCAATGTCGTCGAAACCTACACGAGCGGAGGAGCGCTGTTCGCGAACATCACGCCGAACAACCACATGTTGAGCTATTTGACGGACGAAGCGAAATTGGCGGGCGTCTACATCACGGAGAAGGTCGATCGAAAAACAGGCTGGCAATTCATCTGCCTCGAAGAAGAGTGGACGCGCGGCTACTTGCAGGAAATCCAGGATTTCATGGAATGCGTGTCGAGCGGGCGGCAGCCCCGCGCCGATCTCGGCCTGGCCTACGCGACGACGCAGATCAACTACGCCGCCTATTGGTCGGCCGAGGAGGGACG
>CBFGVM010000620.1:0-1528 GCA_965652015.1 uncultured Alphaproteobacteria bacterium | reverse complement strand
GAGCGTCCTAGGCGAGCGAACTTTACGTTGATTTACGTCGATTTCGCGGCCCGCAGGCGCCAAGAAAGGCTCGCACAACGCCCGCGCCGGATAGTGGGGAAAATGCAAAACCGAAGCAATTTCAGGCCCTTGTGGCCGTCAAGACGATCTTGCCGATATGTGCACTCGTCTCCATGCGCGCGTGTGCGGCAGCGGCCTGCGTGAGCGAGAAAGTGCTGTCAATCAGGGGCTTCAGCCGCCCCTCCGCGATCAGCGGCAGCACGTGCGTCTCGATGGCCCGCGCGATCGCACCCTTATCGGAAATCGACCGGGCGCGCAGGGTCGAGCCGGTGTGGGTGAGCCGTTTGAGCATGATGCGGCGAAAATCGACCGTCGCCTTGGGGCTCGCCTGGAAAGCGATCTGCACCACCCTCCCTTCGACGGCGGCGGCCTCGTAATTCCGCTCGACGTAGTCGCCGCCGACCATGTCGAGGATGACGTCGGCACCCTTGCCATCGGTGGCGGTCTTGGTCGCGGCGACGAAATCTTGGCTCCTATAGTTAACGGCGACATCGGCGCCGAGGCGTCGGCACGCATCGCATTTTTCCGCCGATCCCGCCGTGGCAATCACGCGTGCGCCGAATGCCTTAGCAAGCTGGATCGCGGCGGTGCCGATGCCGGAGGAGCCGCCATGGACGAGCAAGGTCTCGCCGGCCTTCAATCGCCCGCGCTCGAACACGTTGTGCCAGACCGTGAAGAAAGTCTCGGGAATTGCGGCGGCGGCGACTAGCGTGAGCCCTTCCGGCACCGGCAGCGCGTGGCTTTCATGCGCCGGGCAATATTCGGCATAGCCGCCGCCGACCACCAGCGCCATGACCGCGTCGCCTGCCTTCCAGCGCTTCACGCCGGTCCCCACGGCAACCACTTCGCCCGCGATCTCGAGACCAGGGATATCGGTCGCCCCGGCGGGTGGCGGATAAAGCCCTTGACGCTGCATCACGTCGGGCCGGTTGACGCCCGCGGCCGCGACCTTCACCAGCACCTCGCCTTCGCCGGGACGGGGCAGCGGACGCTCTTCGGGCACGAGCATATCCGGTCCGCCGGGCGCGCGGATTGCGATTGCGGTCATCTGCGCGGGCAATGCGGGCATGGCAAAAAGTCCTTGGCTGACGCCGTTTGCGGGCTTCGTTAGTTGCGGGCGGCGCATGTGACAATGGCGGTGCCGCGGGCTATTTTCGCGCGCTCTCTCGTGCGGAGGCGTAGCGATGCCGGCCATGGACGAAGACGACCGCCCGAAGAAAAAGATCGTGCACGAGATCGGCCAGGACCTCGCGCTGCTCTCGATCAAGGAGCTTGAGGAGCGTATCGCGCTTCTCGAGGCGGAGATCGGCCGGCTCCAGGCGAGCATTGCCAGCAAGCAAGGCTCGCGCAGCGTCGCCGATCAGTTCTTCAAGAAATAGAGCATCCGCACTTCCGATCTGCGGCTGCCGATTGCCGGCGCCCGCGGGCAGCGGGGCGGCCGGGGCCCCAAATTATTTAAAATCTTAAG
>CBFGVM010000619.1:0-1537 GCA_965652015.1 uncultured Alphaproteobacteria bacterium | reverse complement strand
AGCAGGAACGCCATCAGCGGACCGAACACGATCTGCGGCTGACCCGGAAAGGCAATTCCGAGATTGCGAAACACGTCCGCCGGCAACAGCCCGATGAATTTGAGGATGGGATTGATTGTGACGGCGATCAGCGTGACCACCGCGATCCAAATCACGTCGTCTCGGCGCATGCTCGTCATCGGAATAGCCTCCCGGCAGATCGGTAAGTACCAACCATAACACCCCCGCTGGATAGCGGTAAGCTTCCCAGCTGCGGCAATTTTAGCTTAGAGCGCCGCCCGCCGCCGCGCGGCGGCGATGCGGCCGGCCAGAATTTTGTCGATGCGGCGGCCGTCGAGATCGACGACCTCGAACCGCCAACCTTGGCTGTCAAAACTTTCGCCGACCGCCGGCAAATGGCCGAACTGCGTGAGCACAAATCCGGCGGCAGTATGATAGCCGCGGTCCGCCGGGAGAACGATGGACAAACGGTCGGCCATTTCGTCCGCCGGCATGCTGCCCGAGATCAACCACGACCCATCCCCGCGCCGCACCGCGTCGGGCTCGACCGGACCTTCATCCGTTCGGAAAGCACCGGCAATCGCTTCCAGGAGGTCTGCGTTCGTGACCACTCCCTCGAACTGGCCGTACTCGTCGTGAACGAGGGCCATGTGGACCGGCGACTGCTTGATGACATCCAACACGTCGAGCGCGTCGGCTGTATCCGGAACGTTGGGAGCCGGTTGCAATTGCGCCCGTATGTCCGGGCGTTCGCCGCGCAGATATGTGTCGAGCAAATCCTTCGCCTGAACGACTCCGAGCATTTCTTCCGGCGTGCCGGCATGGGCGGGCAGTCTCGAATGAACACTCTCCACGATTGTCCTGCGGATGTCGTCTGGATCGGCGGTGAGATCGATCATGTCGACCTCCCGGCGCGGGGTCATGATCGCTCGAACAGGGCGATCACCCAACCGCATGACGCGCGCGATCATCGCGCGCTCGCCTGGCTCGATGACACCGGCGGTTTCGGCTTCCGCCATCAGGCTTCGGATCTCTTCATCGGTGACCCGGTGCTCGGCCTTTGCCCTGTAGCCGAGGGCTCTTAGAACCGCGCGGCCGGAAACATCCAGGAAAGAGACAATGGGAGAAGCAATGGTGGCGAGGGCCGTCATGGCAGGCGCCACCCGGACCGCGATCCTTTCCGGATCCCGTAGCGCAATTTGCTTCGGCACGAGCTCGCCGATCACCAAAGAAAAGTAAGTAATGACGGCAACGACAAGACCGACGCCGAGAGCCTCGGCGATACTCGCGCGCAGGCCCAAGTCGATGAACCATTCGGCCAAATGCAACCCGAGCGTGGCTCCGGAAAACGCACCGGATAAGACGCCGACCAAGGTGATGCCAATCTGCACCGTCGAAAGAAAGCGACCGGGATCGGTTGCCAGGGCGAGGGCGCGGCGCGAACCAATGACTTGGCGATCGACGAGCGCCTGCAATCGAGCGCGGCGGGAGGAGACGATAGCGAGTTCCGCCAGCGCAAGCAGGCCGTTGAGAAGGA
>CBFGVM010000618.1:0-1537 GCA_965652015.1 uncultured Alphaproteobacteria bacterium | reverse complement strand
CCGAAGCGCACCCAGCGATTGCCGTCGAATCGCATCAGCTGCAACTGCTGGACCGCATAATAGTCGGTCGGACTGGTGTTGACCTTAACTCCCGGCAGCAGCATTGGAATCTCGAGGTCGCGCAGGTTGGTCGCCTGGCGCATGATATTCTCGCGCGAGAGATCGTTGCCCGCCTGTTTGAGCACCTGTACCAGGGTGGCCGCGGAGTTGTAGCCGTAGACAAAGCTCGGCCCCCGCACATTTCCATCCGGTAGATACTTGCTCATCCAGGCGCGCCAATCTTTCATCCCCGGGTCATTCTCGAACGCAGGGTCAGTCGGGTCCTTGGCCCAGGCCGAGGACAACAAACCGATGCTGCTCTCGAGCCCCGCCGGCTGGAGGACCACGGGTACCGAGGCGGAGACATTGCTCATGAAAAAGATCGGCTTCCAGCCGAGATCGCGGACCTTACGGATCGCCTGCACGGCCAGCGGCGGAGGGGTGACGGCGATCAGCGCATTGCAGCCGGTCGACTTGAGTTCGACGATCTGCCGCTCGATCGAAGGATCCGTGAACTCGTAGCTCGCTTCCTTGACGGTCACGGCGTATTTGTCGCCCAACACGTCGCGCACGCCGGCCGTATAGTCGCGACCGAAGTCGCTATCCTCATGGAGGATGCAGATTTTTGGATTTGGATCCTGCCGGAGAATGTGTCGGGCATAAAGACGCGCTGCCAGTCTGTAGCTCGGGCGCACGGCGCCGATCGTGTAGGGCGTCGCCTTGTAATTGCCCCAGCGGTAGGCACCGCTCTCGATGAACAGCTGCGGAATTTTTCGTTCGTTGAGATATTTCGCAACCTCGAGCTGAGTGGGCGTTCCGATCGACCCGTAAGTAAAGGCGACATGCTCCACTTCGATGAGCTTGCGCGTCTCGTTCCCGGTTCGCCACGGCATGAAGCCGTCGTCGACGCTGATCAGGTTGATCTTGCGGCCATTGATGCCGCCCTGATCGTTGATCATTTGCATGTAGGCCTTCTCGGCCAAACCGAGCGACGAGAGCCAGGCGCCCGGACCGGTATAGGGCATGGTCTGGCCGATCTTGATCTCGGTATCGGTCACCCCCGGCGCGTTGTCCGCGGTCGCCGGCATCGCCATCGCGCCGCCGAGCAGCAAGCAGCCGAACAAGATCCGAAGCATTGCGCGCCCACCTTTGGTGTCCAGCGACGTCAGCACGATATCATCGTACCGGTGTGACGCAATCGGACCCGGCGCGAATCGTATGTCCCCAATCGCTCCTGCAGCGCCGGCGCTGCGGCGCGGGGAAGTCAAAACTTCAAGAAATAGGTTTCCATCATTCCCTTGCCTTTGATGTCCACCATGCCGCGCGGTTCGACCTCGAATCGACCCCCGAGCGCCGCGCGCGTTGCGGCTGAAATCTGAATCCGGCCGGCAAGCGACTGCGACTCCATGCGGCTTGCGGTATTCACCGTATCGCCCCACACGTAGTAGACGAATTTGTGTGTCCCGATGACGCCCGCAACGATCGGGCCGCTGTGAAT
>CBFGVM010000617.1:0-1548 GCA_965652015.1 uncultured Alphaproteobacteria bacterium | reverse complement strand
TCACCGGGCAGTGATCTTGGGTCCCCGCACCGGGTCCCCGCGACGTATAGCGCGTAATAGACGCGCTTAACCGCGCTTCTGCTGTCGGGGGGTGCCCCGCGCGGGGACGACCGGTAGATAACTGCGCATGCGATCAGACGACAAAAAAGCGATAGCAGAGCCATCCCGCGAGTGCGATGCATGCCGCCCAGACGATGGCAATCACGATCGCGGCAGTGCGGCTCACGGGGCGGGCCTGTGCGGCCGCTGCGAGCGCGCGATGTTCCGCCATGATCTCCGGCGGGATCAACTTGACCACAGCCAAGATGCCCAGCGGCACAATGACGACATCGTCCAGATAGCCCAAAACGGGCACGAAGTCGGGAATCAAATCAATTGGCGAAAGCGCATAGCCTGCAACGCCAAGGGCGAGCGCCTTGGCGTACCAGGGCACGCGGGGATCGCGCGCCGCCAGATAGATCGCGTGCGTGTCTCGTTTGACGATACGCGCCCATTGTCTCGTTTGTTCGATCATTGTTGGCATCAAAGCGTAGCAGCGGGGGACATTTCCTCGCTCAGGAACGGCGCAATCGCCTGCATGGTCGCGTCCGGGAATTCCTCGTGCACCGAAAGTTTGCCCTTAGGAAGCCGGACGGCGCGAACGCCGGGGACGGCGGCGAGCGCCTCCATTTCCGCGCGCGACTTCGGCGGCGTCTCGGCGCCGTAGATCATCAGGATCGGAGCCGTCACACGCCGTGCCACATCGAGAAACGCCTCTCGGCTGGGGAGGGGATCGAGCCGGCCGGTGACGAAGCGCACCGAAGCAAAGCGCGCTCCCGGCGCGCGCACCACGGCGAGCTTCTCGCGCAGCCGCTCGTCGGCCAGGAACGCAGGATCCGCATAGACGTGGCCGGCCCCCATGTAACGCACGGCCGCTCGGTTGACGTTCAGCCGATAGATGAGCGGGCCGATGCCGGGGCGATCAACGAGCCGGCAGAGCCGGTCGAAGAACGGCCGATGCCCGCCCAGCACAGTGGGCAGCGGTCCGCGCCAGGTCGGGGCGATGAGAACGAGCCGCGGCGTCGGCGGGGAAGCCTCCGCGGCATGCCTGAGGACGTAAGTCGCCGCGTGGCCGGCGGCGATGATGGCGTGGGGTTGCGCCACCACGGACGTCAGAACAAAGGTTAGGAACGCGGCGTAGGCGTCGGGCGTCCAATCGACTTGTGGGCGCGCCGCATCGCCAAACCCGGGCCAGTCCACGGCGAGGGTCGAATAGTACGGCGTCAAACGCTCCTGCAGCGGACGCATCTCGCGCCTCGTCGAGATCGAACTCAGCGCTGGCAGCAGCAGCACCTTGGGCCCGCTCCCGCTTGCATCGGCGCCCAAGCGAAGGGTCTCACCGCGCCAATTCCATTCCAGTGTCCGCGTGTCCATGGCTTCGTATAGAGAATTCGGTTCACGGCTCATACATGTCGTCCCCGCGAGGGGCACCCCGCGACGGCGGAAGCGCGTTCACGCGCGTCTATGACGCGCTATGCGTCGCGGGGACCCCGTTGCGGGGACCCATAA
>CBFGVM010000616.1:0-1549 GCA_965652015.1 uncultured Alphaproteobacteria bacterium | reverse complement strand
CTACCGCTGATGTGACATCCACGTGAATTGCACCTCCGACGCCTACGCCTGCTCCCGCCTCGCTTCCGGCGACGTGGTTACTTCGGTCGGGGCAAGCGAAGGAAGCGGCTCGAAGCGCGGCGGAGAGGCCCCGCGCACCGCGAGAACGAGCTCGCGGCCGCCGAGAATGAGCAGCGAAAGTCCGAACGGGATGATGTAGTAGAGCAGCCGAAACAGGAGCAGCCCGGCAAGCACGTCTTCCTTGTCGAACTGCCACAGCGCCACCAGCATGGCCGCGTCGAAAACGCCGATCCCGCCCGGCGCATGGCTTGCAAAGCCAAGCAGCGTCGCGGAGACGAAAATCACGGCGAGCGTCACGAAGCCGATATTGGGCTCGGCCGGCACCAGCATGTACATCGCCAGCGCACAGAAGCCGAGGTCGACGATACCGATGCCGATCTGCAGCAGCGTCAGCGGGCCGCCGGGCAAGTTGACGCACCAGCTTTCTCGGCCGACCACCCGCGGATGCCGCCAGACCCAGCCGACGTAGACCGCCAGCACGATCAAAATCAGGATCGCCCCGCCGCGGTTGAGCCACGGCGGCAACTGATCGATGGCCGTGGCGGCGAGCGGCGCATAGGCAATGCCGAGCCCGAGTACGGTGGCGTTCCCGAGCCAGAAGGTGAGCCCGGCTACGAAGCAGATTTTCGCGACCTCGACGGCGGTCAACCCCCAGGCCGAATAGAGGCGGTAGCGCACCGCCCCGCCGGTGAACACGCTCGCGCCCACATTGTGGCCGACCGAATAGCTGGTGAAGGCGGCGAGCGCGGCGGCCCAATACGGCACGTCGTTGCGTCCAATCGTGCGCAACGCGAAGAGATCGTAGAACGTCAGAGTGAAATATCCGCCGGCAACGAACAAAGCGGCAAGCGCGACATTGCGCAGGTCGGCGGTGAGCAGGGCCTGCACGACCTCGCTCGCGTCGATCGTGCGCAAGATGCGATACAGCACCACGGCCGCGACCGCGATGATCGTGACGCTGAGCGCGAACCCAATTCGGTTCCAGCCGATCCTTCGGTCACAAAACACCGCCCCCCGATGCAGCGCATCGAGCAGTCTGCTTGGACGATCCTCTGGTCTCGGCGTCATCGGTCGACCGTCAGGCCATGTTCCGGGAACCTGCCATCCCCCACCATATCGTTGTTGCAATGGCCGATGTCCAATGCCGCGTTACCACGCCATCCTCTGACGGTTCGAGCCGATGGTGGGCAAGGACTAGCAAAACGCGGTGGAAGGGGCGAGAGCTTGCGTTCGCCCGCAGATCGCCATGCCTGTTCAGGCCATCTGCGGGCCGCCTGCCCGGTCTGATAAGATCGAAAAACCCGCTCGAGAACGCGCCTGCGCCCCCAGCTCGCGCCGAAATCGGAGGACGCGATGCCCGACAGTCCGCTGCCGCCCGCACAGCCGCTTGCGCGGCGCACCGTCCTCAAAGGAGCGAGCCTCGGTCTCGGGGCGGGACTGGCGTCGGCCTTCCCGGCGCAGGCGCAGACCACCGGGGTTGCGCAATCGA
>CBFGVM010000615.1:0-1555 GCA_965652015.1 uncultured Alphaproteobacteria bacterium | reverse complement strand
CGGCCAGCACGGCGACATGGACCGCTGACCTTTTAGCCACCGATTTTTCGGCGCGACCCCGCCTCTTGGGCGGGGTCGCCTCGTTTGATTGATGTGCATGGCGGCGTGCGAACCGTCCGGGCGCGTTTTCTCCGCGGCCGGGCTGGCTTATGATTTTGCATGGCCACCGCCGCGCTCCCGCTGTTCCATCTCTACGGCGACCCGCCTGACGATCAGGCTTTCGACTTCATTCATATCGAGACGATTGCCTCGCGCTCCTCGATCCACGATTGGACCATCCGCGCGCACCGCCACCGCAACCTGTTCCAGATTCTGCTGATCGAGCGAGGCGGCGGCGAGATGACCTTCGAAGCCGCCACCATCGCCTTCGATGCGCCCTGCGCAATTCTCGTGCCCGCAACCGTGGCGCATGGCTTTCGCTTTCATCCGACGGTCACCGACGGCTGGGTCATGACCTTCACCGAGGACGTGGCCGAGGCGATGGGCGATCGCCAGGGCGAAGCACTGGCGCGCCTCAAGGGGCTCGCCGCCGAACCGGTGGTTCCGCTCGGCGAGACGGAGCTCGGCCGGCTGTCGAAATTGGCCGTGGAACTGCACGAGGAGCGATTTCTCGCCCGCGCGGGATTCCGTATCGCCATGCGCGGACTGCTCGCGCTGATCGCGGTCGAGGTGGCGCGGCTCGCGGCCGGCCGCGCGCGCGGGGCCGCGGAGACGATGGCGTTGGAACCGACCGGCGCGACCGTCGACGCGCTGCGCAAGCTGGTGGAGGAACACTTCCACAAACAGCGGCAACTCGCCTTTTATGCCGACAAGCTCGCAATGACGGTTGACCGGCTCAATGACCACGTCAAGCGCGCGACCGGCGTGACCGCCGGGCACTTGATCCGTCAACGCGTGCTCACGGAAGCCAAACGCCAACTGGTGTTCACCAACCAGCCGATTCACGAGATCGCCTACGATCTCGCCTTCTCCGACCCCTCGCATTTCGCCCGCTTCTTCCGCAAGCAGACGGGAACGACGCCGCACGAATTCCGCGCCGCGCGGGGAGGATGATAAAGCGTCCACGGCCCTCAGGACTTTCCGCCACCAAGCTCGCCGCGCAGCTCCTCGAGCACCGCGCCGGCCTCGCGGAAGGCCTGATTGCCGACCGGCACCCCGCAATAAATTGCCTGCTGCAGAATGATTTCCTTGACGTCGTCGGGAGAGAAACCGCCCTCGACGAGGGCTGCACGCACGTGCATGCGAAACTCCTCCCATCTGCCGATCGCCATCATGGTGCCGATGACGAGCACGCGGCGGGTACGATCGTCGAAATGCGGCCGCGTCCAAACCTCGCCCAGGCACAGCGGGTGATGAAATCCTGCCACTCGGCGTTGAACGCGTTCCGATTGGCCTCGGCGCGATCGACCCAGGCATCGCCCAAAATTTTGCGGCGACGCTCGCGCCGCGTCGGTAACGCTCGTCGTCGGCCATCGGTCTGCCGCAGCTTCGGAGGTCAGTGGGCAGTAAGCACAAACGCCGCACGGTGTGTGGTGTGAGGCTCCGTGACTGCTGA
>CBFGVM010000614.1:0-1586 GCA_965652015.1 uncultured Alphaproteobacteria bacterium | reverse complement strand
TGATCTCGGGGAGAGGCGAAATCGCCGCCGGGTGGGCGGGCTTTACCGTGGGCTCTTCGGCGCGAGCCTCGTACGCATCTGGCCGCACGACCTCGAGCGCGGGATGGCCGATGGGCGTCCGAAAGAAGCCGCCCGCTCCGTCCGCCACCTCGAGAAACCAGCTCGCCCAGCGTCGCGTGCTGCCGCCGATCTCCGGGTTGGCCAGGTCCCGTACGATGGCCAAGGCCTCATTGCGGGCGGCCAATCGATTCGGCAGCTCCACCCCTTCCTCATCGAGGACGGTGCGTTGGCCGAAGCTGAGATGGAAAAAGTAAAGCGGCATGACCTGGTCTCCGTTCAACCCAACAGGCCGCAGTTCAACGGCAAACCGCCGGGCTCAATTTCGTTCCACATTAGGTCATGCGCAAGCGCAAAATAGGGGCGCAAAAATAGTTCCTAGTGAGTCGCTGATCGAACAGACGCCGACCGCAACAAGCATATCATCGACCGACTGATGGGTTGAGGGCAACAGAAGGCAAGTCATGCGATCCAAGTCCGACCACGCGTGGCGGATGGCCGCCGAATGCGCCAAGCTTGCGCAGGAGGCTGATCAGAAGGACGAACGCGACTTCTACATCAGAATGCGCGATTCCTGGATCACGGTGGCAAATCGGTTCGCCTTCCTCGACATCCTCGACGAGCACGGCCTGCCGGCCCAACGGCCTTCTCCTGCCGGGCGCTACGTTCCTTATCCGGTGAGCCGCAGCCTGGAGCGGCGCCGGGGACCGGCGGCACGCCGCTAAGGCGCATCGAATTCATGCATCTGCGGGACGACGGTCGCCGTAGCGTGCGGGATTTCGCTGCGCTCAATCCGGTTACATGATCAAGCCCGGCAATAACGGCGGCGGATTGAGGCTCACACCGCTTCGCGTAGCTTGACCGCGCCTTCGAGATCCACCGAGACGAGCTGGGAGACGCCGCGTTCCGCCATGGTGACGCCGTAGAGCCGATTCATGCGCGCCATGGTGATCGGGTTGTGGGTGATGATCACGAAGCGCGTGTCGGTCGAGCGGGTCATCTCGTCGAGCAGGTCGCAGAAGCGCTCGATGTTGTGATCGTCGAGCGGCGCGTCGACCTCGTCGAGCACGCAGATCGGCGCCGGGTTGGTGAGAAAGACCGCGAAGATGAGCGCAAGCGCGGTGAGCGCCTGCTCGCCGCCGGAGAGCAGCGACAGCGTCGCGGGCTTCTTGCCCGGCGGCTTGGCGATGATCTCGAGGCCGGCTTCCAGGGGATCCTCGGCCTCGACGAGCTGAAGCTCGGCGGTGCCGCCGCCGAACAACTCGCTGAACAGCTTCTTGAAATGCGCGTTCACCACCTCGAACGAGGCGAGCAGGCGCTCGCGTGCCTCGCGGTTGAGGTTTTGGATGCCCTGGCGGAAGCGTTTGATCGCCTCCACGAGGTCGTCGCGCTCCTTGCTCAGGTTGCCGTGCTGGGTCTCGACCTCGCGCAGCTCCTCTTCGGCCCGCAGGTTGACGGCGCCGAGCCGCTCGCGCGCGCGGCGGATGCGGTCGAGCTTGGCCTCGACGTCGGCGACCGGGGGGCGCGCT
>CBFGVM010000613.1:0-1607 GCA_965652015.1 uncultured Alphaproteobacteria bacterium | reverse complement strand
TGCTTGCCGCCGATGAGCGCATAGGCGGGCCGGTTGGTGGCGCGCCCGACCAGATCGTGCAGCGCGATCTCGATCGCCGCCTTGGCGCCGTTGTTGGCATACATGCGCGCTGCCATGGCCGCCAGCACACCGGCAATGTCTTCCGCCGGCCGGCCCTCGATCACCGGCGCGAGATAGGCGACCGCCGCCATCATGCTCTCGACCGTCTCGCCGGTCATGGTGGGCGCGGAGGCGGCCTCGCCCCAACCGACGAGGCCGTTGTCCGCTTCGATGCGCACGAGCACGTTGTCCGCCCGTCTGATCTCGACGCCGGCCATCACGACGGGCTTCTTCATCGGCAAGCTGACCGCGAGCGGCTCGATGCGCTTGATCTTCATGGGTCTCCTCACGCCTTGTGTTGTTCGAGCTCGACCAGCGCGCCCAGAAAATCGCCGGGATGGATGAAGGCGATCGCTTCGCCCGCGACATTGCGCTGCGACCTGCCTTCGCCGAGCACGCGGACACCGTTTTCGGCGAAGGCGCGCGCGGCTGCCTCGACATCGTCGACGCCGAGGCAGAGGTGATGAATGCCGCCCTTGGGATTGCGCTCGAGGAATTTGGCGACCGGCGAATCCGACCGCGACGGCTCCATCAGCTCGATCTTGCCGTTGCCGAGCTCGATATATGCGAGACGCACGCCTTGCTCGGCATTCACCATTCGCGTCCCGACTTCGAGCCCGTATTTCGCACTCAGCTCACGCGCCGCCGCTTCGAGATCCGGCACGACGATCGAGACGTGGCTCAGTCCAGTGATCATGAGCAAACCCTAGATAACCTTCTCCCGTCGCAGTTCGGCAATCGTCTTGTCGTCGAGGCCAAGCTCGCCCGAGAGGATTTCCTCGCTGTGCTGGCCGAGCGTCGGCGGCGGGCGCCGCACCGAGCAGACGGTATCGGAAAACTTGAACGGAATCCCGAGCATCTTCAAGGCGCCGACGGTGGGATGCTCGACGGTTTCGACCATCTGGCGCGCCGCCGTCTGCGGGTCGTCAAGCGCTTCGGCCACCGAGTTGATCTTCCCGCAGGGAATTCCCACGGCGTTGAGCTTTGCGAGCCAGGCATCGGCGCGATCGTGCGACAACGCCTCGTTGATGAGGCCGTCGATCACGCTCCGGTTCTCGACCCGCGCGGCGTTGCTCCCAAAGCGCGCGTCCTTGGCCCATTCAGGATGGCCGAGCACGTCGGAAATACGGGCGAACTGGCGTTCGTTTCCGACTCCGAGCGCGATCATGGCGTCCGCGGTTTGATAGGTCGTATACGGCACGATGCTCGGATGGCCGTTGCCGAAGCGGCCGGCATTGCGGCCGGCGGCGAGATAGCTCGCGGCGACGTTGACGAGCATCGCAAGCGAGGTCTCGTAGAGAGAGAGCTCGACCTTCTGGCCCTGGCCAGTGCGCTGCCGCGCATTGAGCGCCGCGAGGATCGAGTTCGATGCGAGCATGCCGGTGCAGACGTCGACGATCGCCACGCCGTATTTCGTTGGCTTGCCCTCGGGCTCGCCGCATATGCTCATGAGTCCGGATTCCGCCTGCAGGATGAAGTCGTAGCCGGGCAGGGCCGCCCTGGGGCCA
>CBFGVM010000612.1:0-1614 GCA_965652015.1 uncultured Alphaproteobacteria bacterium | reverse complement strand
ACGCGCATCGACCGTGGGCCTTGTCGGCTCTTCCTCAAGCTCGAAAGCGCGAATCCCTCGGGCTCGATCAAGGACCGTCCCGCGCGCGCCATGATCGAGGCCGCGGAAGCCGACGGACGGCTCAAGACCGGCGGTGCCATCGTCGAAGCCACCGCCGGCAACACCGGGCTGGGGCTCGCGCTGGTCGGCGGCCGCAAGGGCTACCGCACGCTGCTCGTCGTTCCCGACAAGATGGCGCGCGAGAAGGTGTTGCATGCCAAGGCCATGGGCGCCGAGGTCGTCACCACGCGTTCGGACGTCGGCAAAGGGCATGCCGATTACTATCAGGACCTCGCCGAAGCGATCGCCCGGCGCATACCCGGTGCTTTCTTCGTCAACCAGTTTGCCAATCCGGCCAATCCGCAGGCGCACGAGACGACAACCGGCCCGGAAATCCTGCGCCAGATGGATGGCGACATCGATGCGATCGTGGTCGGCGTCGGCTCGGGCGGATCGCTCACCGGGATCGGCCGCTTCATGCGGCGCGCCTCGCCCAAGACGGCGATGATCCTCGCGGATCCGGAGGGTTCCGTGCTTGCTCCTTTCGTCGAGACCGGCCGGATGGTGGAGGCTGGAAGCTGGGCGGTGGAGGGCATCGGCGAAGATTTCGTGCCGCCGAATGCCGACCTCACGCTGGTGTCGCAAGCATTCGCGATTCCCGACGCCGAGAGCTTTGCCAGCGCGCGTGAGCTCTTGCGCGCTGAAGGCGTCCTCGCCGGCTCCTCCTCGGGCACATTGTTGGCCGCGGCGCTGCGCTATTGCCGGGCACAATCGGCTCCGAAGCGAGTCGTGAGCCTCGTTTGCGACTCCGGTGCGAAGTATCTCTCCAAAGTATTCAATCCCATCTTTCTGGCGCAGGAAGGCTGGAGCCATCGCGACCGCCACGGCACCGTGCGCGACGTGGTCGTCAGCCGCTTTAGCGAGGGGACCGCGGTCGTGGTGCGGCCGCAGGATAATCTGCGCACGGTATTTGCTCGAATGCGCTCGGCCGACGTGTCACAGCTTCCGGTGGTCGACGAGGATGGGCGCGTCGTCGGCCTGGTCGATGAGAGCGACGTGCTCGCCGCGCTGCTCACCGAATGCGACGATCCGAACAAGGCCTTTGCGCGGCCGGTCAAGGACGTGATGGTCACCCGCCTGGAGACCATTTCCGCGGACGCGCCGATCGCCGATCTGCTGCCCCTGTTCCGCAAAGATTACGTTGCCATCGTCATGGACGGTGACCAGTTTCTCGGCGTGGCAACGCGGCTCGATCTGATCAATTATTTTCGGATTACGCTGTGACGCCCGAGGCCGTTGTGCCCGCGCAGGCGCATGGATAGTAGGTTAAGAGCCGTGTCCAGCGGGTCATGCGCGGGCTTGACCCGCGCATCCATCTTCTTCGCAAGAAGGTTTTTGCAAAGATGGATGGATTGCACCGCAACTCGGGCCTGCCCGAGTTGCGCAGTAGTGTGCGCCGCAAATCGGGTAAACCCGACTTGCGGTGTCAAGCCCGGCAATGACGAGCGTAATTTAGTGGCCATGCGCGCAAGCGAATGATGACGGCGGAATGCGAGGCTTGAATGTCGCAAAAGA
>CBFGVM010000611.1:0-1636 GCA_965652015.1 uncultured Alphaproteobacteria bacterium | reverse complement strand
GAGGTGAAAAAGGTCGTGCTCGCCTATTCCGGCGGGCTCGACACCTCCATCATCCTCAAATGGCTGCAGACCACCTATGGCTGCGAGGTGGTGACGTTCACCGCCGATCTCGGCCAGGGCGAGGAGCTTAAGCCGGCGCGCGAAAAGGCGCTGCTGCTCGGCATCAAGCCGCAGAACATTTTCATCGAAGATTTGCGCGAGGAGTTCGTGCGCCACTACGTCTTCCCGATGTTTCGGGCGAACGCGCTCTACGAGGGTCAATACCTCCTGGGAACGTCAATCGCGCGGCCGCTCATCGCCAAGCGGCAGATCGAGATCGCGGAAAAGGTCGGGGCCGATGCCGTCGCGCATGGCGCAACCGGCAAGGGCAACGACCAGGTGCGTTTCGAGCTGAGCTACTACGCGCTCAAACCCGATGTGACGGTGATTGCGCCATGGCGGGAATGGGAGCTGCGCTCGCGCGAGGCGCTCATCGCTTTTGCCGAACAGCACCAGATCCCGATCGCCAAGGATAAGCGCGGCGAGGCCCCGTTTTCCGTCGACGCGAATCTGCTGCATGCTTCTTCCGAGGGCAAGGTGCTGGAAGATCCGGCGCAAGAGGTGCCGGATTACGTCTATTCGCGCACGCTCGATCCGGAGGCGGCGCCCGACGAGCCCGCTTATGTCGACGTCGAGTTCGAGCGTGGCGATGCCGTCGCGCTCGACGGCAAGCGGCTATCGCCCGCGAATCTGCTCGCTGCGCTGAACGCCCTCGGGCGGGCGCACGGCATCGGGCGGCTCGATCTTGTCGAGAACCGCTTCGTCGGCATGAAATCGCGCGGCATGTACGAGACGCCGGGCGGCACCATCCTGCTCGCGGCGCATCGGGGGATCGAATCCATTACGCTCGATCGCGGCGCAGCGCACCTCAAGGACGAGTTCATGCCGAAATACGCCGAGCTCATCTATAACGGATTCTGGTTTGCGCCCGAGCGCGAGATGCTGCAGGCGGCGATCGACGCGTCGCAAGAGTTCGTGACCGGAATGGTCAAGCTCAAGCTCTACAAAGGCCACGTCGCAGTCGTCGGACGATCATCGCCTTATTCGCTCTACGACCGCGACCTCGTCACCTTCGAGGAGGGCAAGATCGCCTATGACCACCGCGACGCCGAGGGATTCATAAGACTGAACGCGCTGCGACTGCGCACGCTCGCGCAGCGAAGGAAGAAGTTGAAATCGGACAAGTAGCAGCCGCTGTTCGCCGATTTTGCTCGGCGAATTGCTTCCGATCATGCTGTACCTCGCCGCTCGCCGGTCGGACGCGGTGAGCCCGCCAGGGGTGCCTGGCGGGCCAACATTCGGCAGGCAAGGGATCAGTAGCAAACCCATACGCGACGGTAAGCGCCGCGTATGTAGCGGTCCGCCCAGCAGCCGTTGTCTCCGTAGTAGGAGGAATAATACGGCCAACTGTCGTCGTAGAAATACGGCGCGGCAAAGCCGTAAGCGAAGAAAGCTCCACGGTGATGGCGTCGGGCGTGGTGACCCCCCTTCCAGTTGCCGCGGCCTTGCCAATTGCCGCCGCTCGGTCCCGCGACATTGCGATCCGAGCCGCGGGGCGATCCTCCGCCCATCGCGGGCGGTTCGCCGCTCCTTGCTA
>CBFGVM010000610.1:0-1637 GCA_965652015.1 uncultured Alphaproteobacteria bacterium | reverse complement strand
AGGCAAACATGCAGGCATTCAGCGTCTTAATGCGAAGGCGAGCGCATCCTCCAATCGATCGTCGCCCCAAAAGATTTCCGGGCCGATTGCAAACGTGGGCGCCCCGAAAATGCCGAGCTTGCGAGCGGCATCCGTCGCCGTCTTCAACAGGCCCTCGCCCTCTGCGCTCTTCGCGCGGGCGATGATCGGCGCTGGTGACTTATCGAGCGAAGCAAGAACACGCTCGACGTGATCGCCGACACCTGGCGCGCGCCGCCCGATGAACCATTCATGAAATGTCGCTCGCGAGTAGCCTCCGCACCATTTTTCTTGCGCTGCGATGAGGCCGACCCGTAACGCGAGGAGCTCGGGATCGGCCGGGTATGGCGCCCGACCGGCGAACGGGATCTTGTGGCGGCCGGCGCGCCGCTCGACGTCGTGCCAGAAATAATTCATCTTCACTTCGTTCTTCGTGAAAGCGGTATTGTTCTGCTCAATCAAAATTTCTCGAAGATTGAACGGCTGCCAGCGCACCTCGACGCCCGCCGCGGACGCGAGCGCGCCGATACGCATGACCGACAGATAGGAGTGGATGCTACCGTAGAAGAAATAGAAGTCGAGAATGTGCGCCATGGCTCAACTCCGCGCCAAGCGATTGAGGACTGGGTGCTGCGAGCGCGTAGTCTTATCGTCGCCCAGTGCCGGAAAAGATAATATCGGATAAGATTTGGCAGGTCTGAAGAACCCCATGCGCAACAGCACCATCCGCGTCGCCACCTTCGCCGGGCCCGGCGCCGAGCCGGTCATCCGCGCGGTGCCATGGCCGCAAGTGCAAAAGAACGCCGCGCTGATTCAGATCGGCGCCTGCGGGGTGTGCGGCACCGATCTTCATATCCTCAAAGGCCACTGGCCCAAGCCGTTGCCGTGGCCGTTCACCCTCGGCCACGAGCTGGGCGGCGTCATCGTCGAAGCGGGCCGCGAATTCAGCGAAGATTTCATGGGCAAGCCGCTCGGTGTCGGCTCGAAGGTGATGATCCCGCCGCTGATGCCATGCGGGCGCTGCTATTACTGCGTGCATTATCCGCAGCAAGCCAACAAGTGCCTGACCCCGGTCTATTACGGGCGCTATCTCGGCTTCGACAAGCCGCCGCATCTATGGGGAGGTTTCGCGGAATACGTCTATGTCGATCTCGACATGCTGCCGGGCACGAAGGTCTACAAGCTTCCCGACGATATGCCGCTGCGGCTGGGGGCACTGTCCGAGCCGCTGACCTCCTGCATCCGCGCCTTCAACCGCGCGGTCCGCGCCGGCGGATTCACCTGGGGCGACACCGTCGTGATCCAGGGATCGGGCCCGATCGGAATTCTCGCCATCGCCGCCGCGCGCGAAATGGGCGCCGGACGGGTGATCTGCGTCGGCGCGCCGGAAGAGCCGCGGCTTGCGCTCGCGCGCAAATTCGGGGCCGAAGCGACGGTCAATATCGAGGAGGTCACGGAGGCGAAGCAGCGAATCGAGCGCGTGCGCGACATCGTCGGCGGCTTCGGCGCCGACCTCGTGATGGACTGTTCCGGCCATCCGAGCGCCGGCCCCGAGGGCATCGAGATGCTGCGCGACGGCGGCACCTATGTGGAGATGGGCCAGTTCACCGATGCCGGGT
>CBFGVM010000609.1:0-1697 GCA_965652015.1 uncultured Alphaproteobacteria bacterium | reverse complement strand
ACCCGCCCGCGCGCGGAGCGAATCATGTCGGCGGCGGCGGCGAACGGCCGACCGAGGCCGTTGCGCATCTCGTTCGCCAGCGCCGCGATGCCCTCGGCCTCGGCGTCGAGCGTGCGCAGCGCCGACGCGACGAAGGAATGCGTCGGCTGGTCGACCGGCTTGGGATGCTGTCGCGCCATGAGAGGGTGCCCGTGAAGCGCTGCGGCAGGCGTGATGCCGGGTTATCACAAAACTTCGGGCGGCGGAAAAGCTTTCACGAGCCGCCCCGGAATCACCCAACGCCTTGATCTACTTTGTTTTCTTGGCCTTCGGCAAGGCCGGCCAAATCATCCCCAGCCTTCATCAAGCTGCCGCACTTCCGCCCTTTAACTTCTGCTTAACAAAGCGTTCAACTCGTGAACATTCGCTTGACGTTCATCGAATGAACGCCGTAAAACCCAATAGTATAAGGGTGTTAGATGAGTGACGCGCAGGGGGAGGACGTCGCGAAGGCCCGCATTATGCTCGGCCTTCTCGAGTCGGTCGAACGGGACGGGGCGCGGTCCCAGCGGCGGCTCGCCGCCGAGCTCGGCATCGCTCTCGGCCTCGTCAACGTTTACCTGAAGCGCTGCGTCAAGAAGGGCCTGCTCAAGGTCCAGGAGGCGCCGGCCCGCCGCTATGCCTATTACCTGACTCCGCAGGGCTTCGCCGAGAAGTCGCGGCTGACCATCGAGTATCTGTCCTCGTCCTTCTCCTTCTTCCGGCAGGCGCGCAGCGATTGCGTGGAGGCGCTGACCGCCGGCCGCGCTCGCGGCTGCCACCGGGTGGCGCTGCTCGGCATCTCCGACCTCGCCGAGATCGCGACGCTGTGCGCGAAGGAAGCAGGCGTCACCATCGTGGCGGTGGTCGACGAACAATCGGCCGCCTCGGATTTCTTCGGCCTGCCGGTGGTGCGTTCGATCGGTGCCATCGCCGCCGATGTCGACGCCGTGATGGTGAGCGACCTCGTCAACTCCGCCACCACCGCAGAGGAGGCGGTCCGCCAGCTCGGCGAGGACCGCGTGCTCATTCCCACGCTGCTCAGAATCCGCATCGCCAACCGTCGCGAGGAGGCCGCCGAATGACGACCGATCTTCGCCCGCGCTGGTATGTGGCCCAGACGCAACCGCGTTCCGAGGGCAAGGCGGCACTGCATCTGACCCGCCAGGGTTTCGAGGTCTACGTTCCGCGCTATCTCAAGCGCCGCCGGCACGCGCGCAAGGTCGAGCAGGTCGCGGCGCCGCTGTTCCCGAGCTACCTGTTCGTGGGTTTCGACATTGCCGTGCAGCGCTGGCGTTCGATCCATTCGACCATCGGCGTGGCGAAGCTCGTCTGCAACGGCGAGGATCCGGCGCCGGTCCCCGACACGATCATTGAAAGTTTGAAGGTGCGGCAGGACGCCAGCGGCCTGATCCGGCTCGATCAGCGCCCGCGCTTTGCCCGCGGCGACAAGATTCGCGTGCTCGACGGCGCGTTCTCGGACTGCCTGGGGCTGTTTGAGGGCATGGACGATCGGCAGCGCATTGCCATTTTGCTCGAGCTCCTGGGCCGCAAGGTCCGGGTGTTCCTCGATCCGGAGTGCGTGGTCGCCGCCTGACGGCGTACGCGCTCTTTGAATGCCGGAATGACGACGCGGTGACCCTTGAGTCACCCGAAGTGCGGTAGCATGGCAAATTCCC
>CBFGVM010000608.1:0-1700 GCA_965652015.1 uncultured Alphaproteobacteria bacterium | reverse complement strand
CTGCAGGCGCTCAACGACGACAAGGTGTTCGGACACGGCAACTATTTCGTCATCGGCGCCAGCGTCGACCGCAGCAAGATCGGCTTTCAGGGCAACAGCGAGCTGGGCTACATTTATCCAGATTTCTTCGTCGGCCCCAATTCCGCCGTGCCCGGGACCGGGCAGATCATTCACACCCGCGGCAATATCGGCTTTGCCCCCGTCAGCCTCGCGGCGTGGCAGACCTATTATGGCGCCTATTTCAACGAAACCTTCGACATTACCAATCGGCTGTCTGTGACCGGTGGCGGACGTTACAACATCGCCCAGATCGCCATGTCCGATCTGCTCGGCACAAGCCCCGACCTCAACGCTCAGTATACGTTCGAGCGGTTCAATCCGGTGACGGGCTTCACCTACAAGATCTTGCCGGAGCTGATGACCTTCTACGCCGGCTATTCGGAAGCGAACCGCGCGCCGACGCCGCTCGAGCTCGGCTGCTCGAATCCCCAGAGGCCCTGCCTGCTGGAAGGGTTTCTGGTATCCGATCCGCCATTGCAACAGGTCGTGGCGCGCACGCGCGAGGCTGGGCTGCGCGGCAACATCAACACCGCCGGCGGCCGCGGTGACTGGAAGCTCGGCCTGTTCCGCACCGACAGCGAGAATGACATCATCCAGGTGGCGAGCGTTCTGCAGGGCCGCGGCGTGTTTCAGAACGTTCCCGGCACCCGCCGGCAGGGGCTCGAGGCTGGCGCGCAGTACCAGACCCCGCAATATCTCGTCTACGCCAACTACGCCTTCGTCGATGCCACCTACCAGTTCACCGGCTTTTTGGCGTCACCGAACAATCCCGTGGCGGATGAGAACGGCAACGTCTTGGTCACGCCCGGCAAGCAGATCCCCGGCATCCCGCGGCACCAGGTCAAGGGCGGCTTGGATTACTTCGTCACGCGTCAGTTGAAGCTCGGTACCGACGTGATCTGGGTCGGCAGCCAATGGTATGTGGGGGACGACGCCAACCAGAACATCAAGCTCGCCGACTATTGGGTCGCGAACCTGCACGGCTCGTACCAGCTCACCAAGGAGCTGCAGATCTATGGCGTCATCAAGAATTTGTTCAATAGGAAGTTCGCGACCTTCGGTACCTACTTCGATCCGGGGTCGATCGTGAACGTGCTTTCCAATCCGCCGACCGACCCCCGCACAGTCACTCCGGCGCAGCCGCTGTCTGTCTATGCGGGGGTGCGCGCAAAATGGTGATCGAGGCTCTTATCGGCGACTGGCGAGCCGCCGCGCGATCTCGTTGCGTAGGGCTTCAAGCTCCGCCGCAGTATGCGCCGCGCGCGGGCGCGCGACGGGAACGTCGGCGAGAATGCGCGCCGGACTGACCGATAGCAGCAGCAGTCGGTCGGCGAGCCCGACGGCCTCCTCGACGTTGTGCGTCACCAGCAGCGTGGTGACGGGCCGGCGGCTGACGAGTTCGGCGAGTTCCTCGCGCAGTCGCGCCGCAAGAGCATCGTCGAGCGATACGAACGGCTCGTCGAGGAGAAGCAGATCGGGCTCGACCGCGAAGGCGCGCGCCAGCGCCACCCGCCTGGCGAGCCCGAGCGAAAGCTCGCCGGGATAGTGATCGCGATGAGCGCCGAGACCGAGCGTCCGGAACAGCGTATCGAGCCCGGCATCGTTAGCTTGCGGGGCGACGAGCCGCACGTTCTGCTCGA
>CBFGVM010000607.1:0-1702 GCA_965652015.1 uncultured Alphaproteobacteria bacterium | reverse complement strand
GCCCGTCAGACGCCGAAAGCGCCGATTGAAAGTGGACAGGTCGTTGAAGCCGGCATCGAAAGCGACGGTCGAGATCGGCGCGTTCGAGCGGCGCAGATGCACGGCGGCGCGGTGGAGACGCGTGCGTAAGAGGAATTGATAAGGCGTCATGCCAATCACGGCACGAAACGTGCGCAAGAAGTGGTAGGGACTCATCGCCGCCACGCGCGCCAGCCCCGCAAGCGTGAGTTGCTCGGGCGATCGCTCGATCTGGCGCAACGCATGCGTGACGCGCCGCTCGTCGCGCCGGCTGGACCGGTGTGCGACGTTGGGAATCCCGGCGAGTGCCGCGGCAACCGCACCCGCGAGGCGCAGGGCCAGTTCTTCGAACGCACCGTCATCGCGGTCGTCGCGCGCCGCCTCCGCGGCGGCGAGCAAAGACACGAGCGAGGACAACGGCGGCAGCGCCGGGACCGCAAACGTCGTCCGCCGTGCACCCGGCACCGCGGTCACGATCGCTTCCAGATAAGCGGGCGTGAAGTGGAAGGCGAGGCAGCGGTCGCCGGTTGCGTGCTCATGGCCGCATTCGAAGCAGCTCCCTTCGTCGCCCAGTAGCACGGCACCGGGGGCGAGCACGGCCGAGCCGCGCCTCGAGCGATACTGGAACGTGCCCTGCGTCACCGCGGCGATGCACGCCCGATGGTGCCGTTCTTCGAACGTCCGGTCGTGCGGGCCGGCGGTGCACGCCACATCGCTGACACTCCAGCCCGAACCCGACGCCAACAGACGCGAATTCAATGCCATGCCCAAGAATAGCAATTTTTCCCAAGCGGCGGAGCGGGAGAGCCGTTTAGGCAGGACAACCCTGACATACGAAAGGGTTGGAACATGATCGCACTTGGCTCCCCATCCCTCGTCGCTGCGCTGCATAGCGATCACCCGGCGGCCGACCGCGCACAGGAAATGCGCCTCTACGGATGGCTGATCGGAGGCTGGGAAATGGACGCCGTGATCCACGACGAGGGCGGCAATAAGCACACCGGTCGCGGGCAAATCCATTTCGGCTGGGTGTTGGAAGGCCGCGCCATCCAGGACGTGTGGGCCCTGCCCGGCTTTTTCTACGGGACGACGCTGCGGGTCTACGATCCCGGCATCGATGCCTGGCACATCTTCTGGAGCGATCCGCTCAAGCAGCTCTACCGTCGCCAGATCGGCCGCGCCGAGGGCAACGATATCGTGCAGGAGGGTCAGGACGACACCGGTGCCGCGGTGCGCTGGCGCTTCACCGAGATCACGCCCGATTCATTCCATTGGCTCGGCGAGCGCTCGTCCGATGGCGGCGCCAATTGGCAGCTGCAAGCTGAGTTCTTCGCCAGGCGGGTCAGCAGCTAGCGGGCGCCGTTCGGCGCGAAGGAGCCGTCGAGGAAAGGGCTGGACGCCAACCTCGCCACTAGGATCGCGCCTGCGCATGTTGCGGCAACCCGTCGGTCAGCTCAATCCACTGCACCTTGCTGCTCGTATAGATTTGGTCGCGCGGCGGCACGGCTTCGGGATGATCGAGGCTGCAGGTCGTGATGTCGACCTGATCGGGATAGTCGTCGGCTTGAAACGTCAGCTGGGTGCCGCAATGGGGACAGAAGCTGCGGGTTGCCTTGCTGCTCGAGCGGAAGCGCGAGGGATGACCCTGCACGAATCGAAACTCGGACGGCCTGACGCTGAACCA
>CBFGVM010000606.1:0-1708 GCA_965652015.1 uncultured Alphaproteobacteria bacterium | reverse complement strand
CGGCCGACCATAAAGCGCCGAACTCGGGTAAACCCGAGTTCGGTGGGAGAGGGAGAAGACCGAGCCTGCTGCTCCATCGATGATCAAGCATCATGATTCCGTATTCAATCGCCGGCGACGAAGAGCTGCCACGTACCGTCGGGCGAGATCCCGAGCCGATAGAAAGCGTAGACTCCGAGTTTCATCATGTCCTTGTAGTCGGCGCCGGTGACGATCCGGAACAGCTCGACTTTCTGCTGCGGCGTGAGCGCGCCGAGCGACATGCGCACGAAGTACGGCCACACATACATTTCTTGCGGCGTGCCTTCATCGACCCGCACGAAGCCCGATTCGAGAATCATGGTCAGGATCGACAGCACCTCGACGCCGTCGGAATCCGGATAGTTCGCCTTCCAGAAGGCGATCGGATCCTTGTCGTCGGTGAACGAGAAAATCGGCGTCGAATCGCTCATCAGCGCCGCGAGCTGCCGCAGATCGCCGGTGCGCGCGGCAGCGAGCAGCCGTTCGCGCGTGCGCGCCACCGGCGCCGGCAACCGGGAGAGGTCGGTGACGATTTCAGGAACTGTGGACGGCGGGACGATGTGACCCTTGCCCTTGTCGGCACCGCTCTTCTGCTCGCTCGCCGCCGGCGCTGACGGCTCGAGCGACGTCTCGCCGCGCAGGCTGATCGGCACAAGCGCGCTGCTGCTCGCAACGAGCGCCAGCACGACAAGGCGAAAGCCAATGCGCAACAGCATGGTCGGCGGCCGATGGATGGCGCCAGTTTAGCAGAAGCACGAAATCGGTGGCGAGGGTCTGCGACCGACGCGACGTTTCGGCGCAATGCTGTGCGAGTGTATGGAAGCCGGCTGACAAGTTGTCGTCCCCGCGAGGGGCACCCCGCGACAGCAAAAGCGCGTTGACGCGCGTCCATAGCCCGTCGAAGACGGGCGTGAACGCCCTTACGGACGCGCCATGCGCGGGGACGACCCTAATCAGGGCTGCGCGGCCCTACTGCCTGGTCATCGCAAGAGAGAATTCGCCGTTGCGGATGCGCACGGCAAGGCCCTCGGCGAAACGCGCCGCCGCCTCCTCGCCGTAGGTCGACACGAACTCGGCGAAGGCGGCGAACAGGCAAGCCTGGGCCAGGCAATCGCCGTCGATCCCGTCGACCCGCGCTTCCGTCCACGCTGCGTTGAGATAGCTCAGCGCAGCCCGCTTCTGCTCATGGTCCGGAACCCCGCCCGGCGCCTTGGTCACTCGCGCTGTCATCCCCATGTCGATTCGGTGCGCCGCTGTTGGATGCCACACGTTAGCATGCAAGCCGCACTCGCCTAGGGCGCACCTGGAGGAACGGTTAATGCCTCACCAGGGACGTAGCCCGGGTTGAACCGCGCAGCCGCGAAACCCGGCAATCGTGCCCGCGGCACGTCCGGTCCCGGGTTTCGCTTCATTCAACCCGGGCTACGATCTATCTATGCGACCGCTCAGTTCGCGTAGCGCGCGGTCATTTCGCGGGCGATCTTGGAGCCTTCCTCCAGGTAGCGGCGAATGACCAACTCGGCCGCCGGCGTGCAGGTGCGGTAGCTCTCCTGGTAGCCGCGGTAGCCGCGATTGAAGCTCGCGATCATGCGCAGACGCCGCTCCCCGCTTGGGGCCTCGGCGTCGATGAGCGCCTGCATCTCGGTGCGCCATTTCTGGCCTTCGTTGGCGCCGCAGACGTTGCGCA
>CBFGVM010000605.1:0-1722 GCA_965652015.1 uncultured Alphaproteobacteria bacterium | reverse complement strand
GGCCCGCCCCTACTCCCGGTCATCCACCGGATGGGGTCCGAACGCCGGTTCCCGCAGGCCAGCGATGGCGCAGGCCGCGCGCACGGTGTTGGCGAGCAGGCAAGCGATGGTCATCGGCCCCACGCCTCCCGGCACCGGCGTGATGGCGCCCGCGATCTCGGAGACTTCGGCAAAGGCCACGTCGCCGATGATGCGCGATCCTCCATCCGCCGCGGTCACGCGGTTGACGCCCACATCGATGACGGTGGCGCCCGGCTTGATCCAATCGCGCCGCACCAATTCGGGCCGGCCTACCGCCGCAAACAAAACGTCGGCGCGCTGACAAACCGCAGCAAGCTCGCGCGTCTTCGAATGCGCGACCGTCACGGTCGCATTTTCCGCCAGCAGAAGCTGCGCCAACGGCTTGCCGACGATGTTGGAGCGGCCGATCACCACCGTCTCGAGCCCCATGAGCGAAGGCTGCACAGTTTTGGCAAGCAGAATGCACCCGACCGGCGTGCACGGCGCCAGCGCCGGCAAGCCGGCGGACAGCCGGCCGGCGTTAATGGGGTTAAATCCGTCGACGTCCTTTGCCGGATCGACCGCGGCAACGACCTTATGTGGATCGATCTGCGCCGGCAGCGGAAGCTGCACCAGGATGCCGTGCACGTTGGGATCGGCGTTGAGCCGCGCGATGAGCGCCAAGAGCTCGGCTTCGCTCGTCTCCTTCGGCAGCCGGTGGTCGAACGATCGCATGCCGCTGCCGGCCGTCATCTTGATCTTGCTCGCGACATAACTCTCGCTCGCCGGATTATTGCCGACGAGCACGACAGCGAGCCCCGGCGTGATGCCGCGGTCGCGCAAGAGCCGATGCACGGCATCCGCGACCTTGCCGCGCAACTCCGCCGCGATCGCCTTTCCGTCGATGATCTTTGCGGTCATGGGGCGCCGTAAGCCGCTTGGAAATCGCCTGATGTCGGTGACGTCAACTCGGGCCCGCACCCGGCATCTGTCGAGCCCACCGACGGCATTACCCCATCGCGCAGATTTTCTCCAGCATAACAGCGAGCAGCGCGCCCGCGCCCTTGATCTTCACCCGTTTGAGCCGCGCGCTCGCGCCGGCGATGAGGCTCACGTCGCAGGCGGCAACCCCGAGCGTCCTGGCGATAAGCTTGACGAGCGCCGCGTTGGCCTCGCCCTCGCTTGCCGCCGCGCGCACGCGCACCTTCAGCACGCTGCGTCCGTCGGCCAATTGCGCGATGCCCTCGATGGCATCGCGGCCGCCCCGGGGCGTGAGCCGGACCGCGATGACAACACCGTCCGCCGCCGCCGTCCAAGGCGGAGCAATCATCTTGTTCAGAACACGTAGGGCAGGATGTACAACGCAATGCAGTAACGAATGAAAATGATGATGAGGATGAGAATTACCGGCGAAATATCGATGCCGCCGAGATTAGGCATGAAATTGCGGATCGGCCGCAGCGCCGGCTCGGTTATGCGATAGAGGAAATCGCCGATCGAGCTGACGATCGAGTTGCGGACATTGACCACGTTGAAAGCGATCAGCCAGGAGAAGACCGCTGCCGCAATCAAGATCCAGATATAGATTTCAAGGGCGAGGTCGATGACGAGAAAGAGGGCGCGCATGGATTGGATTCGGCTCTGAGAATCGTGGACAAGATGTAGCGGGACAAGACGACGTAAACAAGCACGACAGCCGATGAAACCGCCTCCTCGTCGCGT
>CBFGVM010000604.1:0-1750 GCA_965652015.1 uncultured Alphaproteobacteria bacterium | reverse complement strand
GCACCCCGCGACAGCAGAAGCGCGTTTACGCGCGTCTATGACGCGCTATGCGTCGTGGGGACCCCGTTGCGGGGACCCATGAACACCGGCCGGTATTCCTGGGGTCTCAGCTCTCGCGCTTCCCGCTCGGCCGGGACGACAAGCATGGATAGGCAGCGAGCTACGAATTGGCATCGAGGTCGGACTCCGATTACGATGTGTGCCGGCGTTTTCGGCGTGGTGCCGTATTCAACTTGCAAGGGAGACGCGTATGTCCGCAAACGTGACCGAAGTGCTGGCCGGCTTTGCGGCGTCGCTGCAATATGACGATGTTCCGGAGCGCGTCCGCGATCACTGCAAGAACCTCCTGCTCGATACCTTGGCCTGCGCGGTCGCCGGGCACCGCGGCGAGGAGACGCAGCAGATCGCCGCGCTCGCATCCGGCCTGGCGCAATCGAACGAGAGCAGCGTCATCGGCGGCGAGGCGCTCTCGCTTGCCGGCGCGACCCTGCTCAACGGCTATCTCGTCACTGCGGTGACGATGTGCGACGTGCACCGCCCGACGCTGACGCATGTGACGCCGGAAGTGATGCCGCCGGCATTGGCGATCGCCGAGCGCGATGGCTTGTCGGGACGCGAACTGCTCATCGCCATTGCGGCCGGATGCGAGGTCACGACGCGGATCGGTGTCGGCCTCGATTATCCCGTGTTCCGCGGCAAGGGCTGGCACGGTCCCGGCGTGCTCGGCCCATTCGGCGCCGCCGCGGCGGTCGGCCGGCTGCGCCGGTTCGACACCGAAACCATGGCCAAGGCATTCGGGCTTGCCGGCAGTCAGTCGGCCGGCACCTTTGCCGCCTGGGGAACGCCCACGGTGAAGTTCCACCAATGTCGCGGCGCGCTCTCGGGCTTGCTGGCGGCGCTGCTCGCCGAGCAGAAATTTCTCGCCACGCGCGAATTTCTCACCGCCAGTGACGGCGGGCTCTACAATGTTTACGCGAATGGCGGCCGCCCGGAGGTGGTCACCGCCGATCTCGGGAAACGCTGGGAGCTCGCGCAGATTGCGTTGCGTCTGTGGCCGTCCGCGTCGTCGATCCAGGGCATGAACACGGCGCTGTTCGATCTCATCGAACGACACAAGATCGATCCCGCCAAGGTGAAGAAAGTCCGCATCGCTTTGAGCCAGCCGACCTTCGATCTGCACGGCAAGCTCGCGCGCTACAAGGGCAAGTTCGATGCGCTGATCTCCGGCCACTACACGGCGGCGGTGATCCTGCACGATCAGGAGCTCACCCTCGCCCAGTTCGAGCCCGCGCGCTACGACGATCCGAAGATGCGCCGCGCCGCGGCCGAGCAGATCGAGCTGCGCGCCGATCCAGCGCTCATCGGGGTCGAGGCGGTTGCCGAAATCGAGACGGAGGAGACGACGCTCAAGGGCCACTGCCAGTATCCACGCGGCTCGCCCGAGAACCCGCTCTCGCGCGCTCAGATCGAGGGCAAGTTCCGCACCTATGCGGACGGCGTGCTCAGCCCCTCCGCAATCACGGGGACGCTCGATGCCGTCTCCAATCTGGAAAACCTCGGCTCGGTGCGAAAGCTCATGGAGATGCTGCGCGTGGTCCCGCGGCGCGCGCAAGCCGAGCGTGCGCCATTGGCCGCCAACGCCTGATGAGCTCCGCGGCCGAGATGCGCGAGGGCGTTGATTCGGTGTTGCGTGACCCGCCGGCGTCACCGCCGGGCTTGACCCGGCGGTCCATCGTTGTTCGCAAGAGCT
>CBFGVM010000603.1:0-1750 GCA_965652015.1 uncultured Alphaproteobacteria bacterium | reverse complement strand
GCCTCACCAACGATCCCGGCGCCGAGGAACTGCTGGTCGAGGCCTGCGAGCAAGGTGCCGACGTGATCGGCGGTTGCCCCTATACCGACACCGACCCGCACCGGCAGATCGCGCGCATCTTCGACCTTGCTCGCCGTTTCGATCTCGACGTCGATTTTCATTTGGATTTCGACCTCGACCCCTCGTGGATGCACCTCGACGAGGTGTGCCGCCAAACCGATGCCCATGGCTGGGGCGGCCGCGTGGCGGTCGGTCACGTCACCAAGCTATCCGCGATCGATCATTCCCGTATTGGCGAGATCGGCCGGCGTCTGGCCGATTCCGGCATCGCCGTGACGGTGCTACCCGCGACCGACCTGTTCCTGATGGGGCGTGATCGCCATCTCCACGTTCCCCGCGGGGTTGCGCCGGTGCATCGGCTGCTCGGTCAGGGCGTGACCTGTTCGCTCGCGACCAACAACGTGCTCAATCCGTTCACGCCGTTCGGCGATTGCTCGCTCATCCGCATGGCGAACCTCTATGCCAACATTGCGCAGATCGGCCGTGAGGCCGATCTGCGCGCCTGCTTCGATATGATTACGACCTTGCCGGCGCGGCTGATGAATGCGCCGGATTATGGCGTGGCGGTCGGCCATCCTGCCGACCTTGTCGTCCTGGACAGCCGCGATCCGGCCATGGCCGTCGCCGAGTTGGCGGAGCCTTTGTTCGGTCTCAAGCGCGGCCGCCGCAGCTTCACCCGCGCCGCCGCCACCATCCATCGACCGTAAACGCGCGGCCAAGCCCTGCACAAACGATGGGCGCATCGCGCACAGAATGTGCAGCAAGCGATTTGCGGCAACCTCGGCCGCATACCGCCAACCGCCTGAAATAGATGGAATTAATCCGCGGGGTGGGTGGCACGTAACTTGAAACGGCCTCGCCACGTCACCATCGACGACGATGGCGATCGAGAGCCGCCCTGCTCGACAAGCGAGCACGATACGGCCGAGCGCAGCGCCGCGCATTCCGCAAGCCTTAGGGAAAGCGATGAGCGAGCCTCTCGTCGTCATCGGCAATGGCATGGCCGCGGCGCGTTTCGTCGAGGAACTGGCCAAGCGGGCGCTCGGCCGCTATGCCGTTGCAGTGATCGGAGACGAGCCGAGGCTCGCCTACAATCGCGTCTTGTTGTCGGCGCTGCTGGCGCAGGAGGTCGGCTTCTCCGACATCGAGCTCAAGCCCGCGCGGTGGTGGCGCGACCGCGGTGTGACGCTGGGCTATGGCATGCGCGCGATCGCGGTCGATCCCGTGGCACGCAATGTGACCTTATGCAACGGGCGGAAGCTTCCCTTCTCCAAGCTCGTCTTTGCGACCGGCTCCCAGCCGATCAAGCTCCGCATTCCCGGAATGGATCTGCCGGGCGTTTTCACGTTCCGCGACATCGACGATGTGAACACCATCGCCAAAGCTGCCCGTGGGCCGGTCGTCGTCATCGGCGGCGGCCTTCTCGGGCTCGAAGCTGCTTACGGCCTCGCCAAAGCTCGCGCCCAAGTCACGGTCCTTCATCTCATGGACAGGCTCATGGAGCGCCAGCTCGATGCGGCCGCGGCACGGATGCTCAGGCAGGCGGTGGAAGCTAAGGGAATTGCCCTGCGCCTCGAAGCCGAGAGCGTGCGCATCATCGGCAAAGGCCGCGTCGAGGCAGTCGAATTGCGGGAGGGCTCGATCATTCCCGCCGACGCGGTGGTCGTCGCAGTCGGCATTCGGGCGAATA
>CBFGVM010000602.1:0-1750 GCA_965652015.1 uncultured Alphaproteobacteria bacterium | reverse complement strand
CCATGACGCCAGCTTGTGGTTCGATATGAACCCACGATGGGTCTAGCCCTCGCCGCCCGCCTGTGCCTGCGTTTGCCGGATCGCTTCACCCACGGCCATTGCGGCAGCCATCGCCACGTTGAGCGAGCGCAATCCTTCTCGCATCGGTATCACGAGCCGCGCGTCGGCCGCCGCGTGCACCTTCTCGGGCACGCCCGATGTTTCGCGGCCGAACAGCAAGACATCGCCGCGCCGGAATGAGTGCTCGAGATACGGGCGACGCGCGCGCGTCGTGAACAGAATGAGCCGCGCGGCCGCGCCTGCGCGCCAAGCTTCGAAGGCCTCCCAGCTGGCGTGACGGATGATTTCGACCTGATCGAGGTAATCCATGCCGGCGCGGCGGAAAGCGCGGTCGCTGGTCGGAAAGCCCGCCGGCTCGATCATGTGCGCCTCGAGGCCGAGACAGGCGGCGAGACGAAGAATCGTGCCCGTGTTCTGAGGGATGTCGGGCTCATAAAGCGCAATGCGCATCGGCAGGTTTGCAGGCATGCAGCGAACCGCAATGGCGGCGGAAACTCATGACGGGGAAACGATTTGCGCGACGTTTGGTCGTTGCGGCATGAACCCGCATTGCCCACTTGCGCTCCTTTGACAAGGGTGCCAATAAAACGCCGCTGGATGAAGCCGCTTGGCCCTCGCTTGCAGAGAGGAGAGCGGCCGGTTCGCCCGCCGCCGCCAGGCGGCGTCTTTCGTGTCGGGCGCTGAGGAGCGCGACGGTCCTCAGCGACGAAGCTCACGCAGCCGGCGTAAGCAGGCTGCGGGCGGACTGACGGACAGAAAGGAACGACGCACGTGACGACGATGTCTTCGGCCGAGCCGACACGTCGCGATTTTCTTTACATTGCGACCGCCTCCATCGCCGGCATCGGGGCCGCCGCGACGCTGGTGCCGTTGATCGCACAGATGAATCCCGACGCCTCGACTATTGCGGCCGGCGCGCCCATCGAGGTCGATCTTTCGCCGATCGCCGACGGCCAGGTGATCAAGGTGTTCTGGCGCGGCAAGCCGATCTTCATCAATCACCGCACCAAGAAGCAGATCGAGGAGGCGCAGAACGTCGACGTCGCGAAGCTGCCTGACCCGCAGCCGGATTCGGCGCGGGTCAAGCCCGGTCACGACCAATGGCAGGTCCTGATCGCAATCTGCACCCACCTCGGCTGCATTCCGATCGCCCATCAGGGGCAATACGATGGCTATTTCTGCCCCTGCCACGGCTCCGTCTACGACACGTCCGGACGCATCCGGCAGGGACCCGCGCCGTTGAACCTCGCGCTGCCGCCGTACCAATTTCTCACCGACACCAAGATCCGCATCGGCTGACGGCTTCGATCATGAGCGGACATCCGACCTATCAGCCGCAAAGCGCGTTCATGCGATGGATGGAGCGGCGGCTGCCGATCGGTGGGCTGATCTACTCGTCCTTCGTCGTTTATCCCACCCCGCGCAACCTGAACTACTGGTGGACGTTCGGCGGCATCCTCGCCTTCATGCTCGCCGCGCAGATCGCCACCGGCGTGGTGTTGGCGATGCATTACACGCCGCACGTCGACTACGCCTTCGATTCCGTCGAGCAAATCATGCGCGACGTGAACTACGGCTGGCTCTTGCGCTACCTGCACTCGAACGGCGCGTCCATGTTCTTCCTCGCCGCCTACATCCACATGTTCCGCGGCATGTATTACGGCTCCTACAAGGAGCCGCGCGAGGTGCT
>CBFGVM010000601.1:0-1787 GCA_965652015.1 uncultured Alphaproteobacteria bacterium | reverse complement strand
GCCACAATACCCGCACCGGTCATGATCTCAAGATGGCGGCGGATGATGCCGTCGAACTGCAACGTCTCGGTATCGAATGGGACCAGGCCGAGATAGCAGGCCGCGCCGACGATCGCGCCGCCGACCGCATAGGCGAGCACGCTGCGGATATAAAAGGCTTCCGTGATCAGGACCACGACCAGCGCCGGCAGCAGCGCGAAGCCGGAGAGAAAGATGAAGCCGAAGCCGAGCAGGACGTTGATCGCGCCCTGGTCGACCGGCCCACCGCCGAGATCGGAAATCTCCGGATAAAGCACCGCGGCGACCACGATCATCCCCGCCACGAAGCAGGACGCGAGGAACGCGAACAGGATGACGAAGATGCGGCCGATCAGGGACATGGCGGCCTCGTCATTGCGAGCCAACGGGTCCGGCCCCTGGCCGGCCCGATGACAGGCTCCGCGCAGCAATCCATCTCTCCGCTTGCCGAGAGATGGATTGCTTCGTCGCTTTGCTCCCTTGCACAAACGCTTCGCGTTTGTTGCAGGCAATGACGGCGAAACTCATCGTCCTCAATCCGTCATCGCCATGGCGCGCAGCGCCTGGCGCTCGCGGGCGGAGAGCTTTTCGGTCTCCGACTTCAACTGGCCGCAGGCGGCGAGGATGTCGCGGCCGCGCGGGGTTCGCACCGGCGAGGAATAGCCGGCGTTGAAGATGTATTCGGAGAATTTTTCGATCTGCTCCCAGTCCGAGCATTCGTAACGCGAACCCGGCCAGGGGTTGAACGGGATCAGGTTGATCTTGGCCGGAATACCCTTGAGCAGCTTCACCAGCAGCTTGGCGTCATCGAGCGAATCGTTGACGCCCTTGAGCATGACATATTCGAAGGTGATGCGGCGCGCGTTGGACGAGCCCGGATAGTCGCGACAGGCCTGCAGCAATTGTTGAATCGGATATTTCCGGTTCAGCGGCACCAGCTCGTTGCGTAATTCGTCGCGCACCGCGTGCAGCGAGATCGCCAGCATCACCCCGATCTCCTCGCCGGTGCGGATGATGTTCGGCACCACGCCCGAGGTCGAGAGCGTGATGCGGCGGCGGGAAATGCCGATCCCTTCATTGTCAGCGACGATCAACAAGGCATCGCGCACCGCGTCGAAATTATAGAGCGGCTCGCCCATGCCCATCATGACGATGTTGGTGACGAGGCGCCCGCCGCTAGGGGTGTCGCGATCGGCCCAGTCGTTGAGACGGTCGCGCGCCACCATCACCTGGCCGACGATTTCGCCGGCGGTGAGGTTGCGCACCAGCCGCTGCGTGCCGGTGTGGCAGCACGAGCAGTTCAGCGGGCAGCCGACGTGCGAGGAAACGCAGAGCGTGCCGCGATCGGTTTCGGGAATGTAGACGCACTCGACCTCATGCGCCTTCTGCAGTGCATCGCCACTCGGCAGCCGCAGCAGCCATTTGCGGGTACCGTCGCTGGAAATCTGCTCGGCGACCACTTCCGGGCGATCGACGGTAAAATGCTGCTCCAGCTCCGCACGCATGTCCTTGGAGACGCTGGTCATCTCGGCAAAGCTCTTGGCGCCGCGGAAATACATCCAGTGCCAGAGCTGCTGCGTGCGCATCTTGCGCTGCGCCGGTGCAACGCCGATCTCGCCGAGCCGGTCGGCAATCTCGGCGCGCGACAGCCCGATCAGCGACGGCTTTGCCGGCGGCACGTAGGTTTCGAGCGGAACCTTTTCCAGCGGCGCCACGGAAGATGAAAGCGTCATTGATTCACACGAGTCGGTTGTAGCGGAGCATAGGAT
>CBFGVM010000600.1:0-1787 GCA_965652015.1 uncultured Alphaproteobacteria bacterium | reverse complement strand
CTCGCCGACCACCGCCGTGCCCGCGGCCCAGGTCAGGAGACTCCGGCGGTTGAGCTTCTTCGGCGCTCGCGCTGATACTTGAGGCGCAGCTGGGGCTTGCGCCGCCTCTTCATCGCGGGCAGCCTTTTTCCGCACATAGTCCGAAAAAGCCTCGTTGTCCTGCTGCGCTACCTCGGCCTGGCGCTTGAGATAGATCTGCTCGGCCGTGAGCGGCGCTGTCGCCTCGCTCTCGAGTTCGACCTTCAATTTCGGCAGATCGAGGTCTTGAACCGGCTCTTTGAATTTCGGCTTGCGCCCATCGGACATGGCCCAGCTCCTCCTTCCCGTGTGTGGCTGATTTCGATTGCACAATAATGTCAGGCGATGATCAACCTCGGCCGCAACGCGAGCAATGGATCGGTTTCCTCAGTGCGGCGGCATGGGGATCCACACCGGCGGCTTGCCCGAGAACCGCAATCGCTTCAAGACGACGTCATCCGCGATATCGAACGGCTTGAGATAAACGTAGTAGTTGTCCTTGCGCTCGAACACGTCGCCGCTCGGCGTGCTGCTCGGACTGACCAGCATCGAACCGGAGAAGCGCACGTGCATATAATTGGGGAGAAGTTGCGCGAAATCGCGCACGCGTGCGTCGAAGCGATAGCGATAGGTCTGCTTACCCTCGATCTTTATGACACTGCTTGCACGATCGTCCGCCGGGGTCATCGGCAGCTCCTGCCACAAACCTGCGACCTGAACGTAGGCGCGCATGTCCGGTGCCATGACGTAGATCGGCTCGCCGCCGACATTCTGGAGATAGGTCGTCAATTCATAGCGTCCCTCGCCGAGATCGGTGACCGACTGGACATCGCCGCGAAGGCGATTGAGCGCCAGGTGCTGCAGCGTCGCGATGCGCGCGGCGCGCTCGCGCAGGCGCATTGCCTGATATTTCTCGACGCCGACGTCCACAGCGAGGATGGCGGCAAAGATCACCGCCGCGGCGGGTAGCAAGATCCTCACCCCGCGCCACAGGCTCTCGCCCAGGCGGATCGGCGCGGGTGCAGCCGCTGCCGGCGTCACCGGCTGAGTGATGACGCTGCGTCGCGGCTCGGCATGGGGGTCGGCTTGGACCTGAGGCAGGTCCGTTGCCGCCAGCGTGCCTTGCCGCATCTCGAAGCAGCGCCGGGCGCGTTTGGCGAGCTTGAGGTCGTGGGTGACGAGGACGAACCCGAACGATTCCGTCCGCTGCAAAGATTCGAGCAGATCGATGATGTCGGTTTCGGTGTCCTCGTCGAGGTCGCTCGTCGGCTCGTCAGCGAGCAACAGCGGCGGCGCATTGATGAGCGCGCGCGCGACGGCAACCCGGCGCTGCTCGCCGCCGGACATGCTGCCCGGGTAGGCATGGGCGCGATCCGCCAAGCCGACGCGGGCGAGCAGCTCGTGCGCCCGCGCATAGGCGTCCTCGGCCGCCATGCTGCGACCGAGCAGCGCCGGAACCGCCACGTTGTCCGCCGCGGTCAAGTTCGCCAACAGGCTCGGGAACTGGAAGACGAACCCGACCTGGCGGGCGCGAAATATCGCGCGCTCCGTTTCCGACAGCGTCCAGACATCGGTGCCATCGAGCAAAAGCCTGCCCTCGGTCGGCTTGGTCAAGGCGCCGAGCATTGCCATCAGCGTCGACTTGCCCGAACCGGAGCGGCCGACGATCGAGATGAACTCGCCGCGCTGCAACTCGAGATCGGCGCCGCGCACGGCCGCGTAGCCGGAGGCGACGCCGTATCGCTTGGTCAGACATTGCGCCGAGAGCG
>CBFGVM010000599.1:0-1818 GCA_965652015.1 uncultured Alphaproteobacteria bacterium | reverse complement strand
GGAGTAATGCCTCACGGGGGGTCCGTACAAGCGCTAACCGTCCCGTCTGGGGTGCCGGCGGCGCCCTTGGCGCCGCCGGAAGGCGCCGCGCACGCTCGCCACCGGCTTCTCTCATGAACAGCGGCGTCCTTCAGGCGATCAACGGCATTTCCTTCGCCGCGCTCTTATTCCTGCTCGCCAGCGGCTTCACGCTCAGCTTCGGCTTGATGCGCGTCGTGAACATGGCCCACGGCGCCTACTATCTGCTCGGCGGCTACATTGGCTTGTCGATCACTCGATATACCGGAAGCTTCGCCCTCGGCGTGCTCGGTGGCGGCCTCGCGATCATTCCGGTCGGGTATCTGATCGATCGTCACTTCATCCGCCGCACCGGAGAAAATCATCTCGCGCAGGTTCTTCTCACCGTCGGCATCGCCTTCGTCATCGGCGACATCGCGCTCAAGATCTGGGGCGGCGACAATCTCAAGGTGCCGACGCCAATCGAGCTGCGCGGCGCGATCGAACTGCCCGGCGGGATCATTTATCCGACCTACCGATTTGTCCTGATCCTGTTCGGAATCCTGGTCGGCCTCTCACTTTGGCTCATCTATCACAAGACGCAGATTGGCGCGGTCGTTCGCGCTGGTGTCGACGACCGCGAGATCGTAAGCGCGATCGGCATCAACATCGACCGGCTGTTCGTGCTCGTTTCCGCGATGGCGTCGTTCCTCGCCGGCATGGCGGGCGTGGTCGGCGGCGCGTTCCTCACGCTCTATCCCGGCGCCGAATGGGAAATCCTGATCTACGCGCTGGTGGTGGTCATCTTCGGCGGGCTCGGGAGCCTGGAAGGCGCCATGATCGGCGCGCTCATCGTCGGACTGCTCGACGCCTATGGCCGATGGCTGCTGCCCGAATTCTCCTATTTCGTCCTGTTCGGCCCGATGGCGATCCTGCTGCTGTTCCGGCAGCGAGGAATCTTCGGCAGGGACAGCTGACCGTGGGCTCGTACCTCATCGTGCTCGGACATGTCGCGCTCGCCGCAGCGCTGCTGGCGCCGCTCGCGGTCGGCCAGTTCTGGATGACGTTGATCACGCAAATCTATATCTACGGCCTGCTCGCGCTCTCGGTCGATCTCCTGCTCGGCCACGCCGGCCTCTACTCGCTCTGCCACGCGTCGTTTTTCGCGGTCGCCGCCTACACCACCGCGATCCTGCAGGTCCGCCACGGGGTGCCGACTCTCCTGGCTGCGCCGGCGGGAATTCTTGCCGGGACGTTGCTCGCGATCCTCTACGGCGCCTCGGTACGCACGCGCGGCGTCTATTTCATCCTGATCACGATCGCACTGGGTTACATCATCTGGGGTGCCGTCTATCGCTGGGCATCGTTCACCGGCGGCGACAACGGCATCACCAATGTGCCGCCACCGTCGATCGGCAGCGTCACCATCGCCTCGCAGACCGCCTACTATTATTTCGCCCTCGCCGTCGTGCTGCTGTGTGCGCTCGGCTATCGCATTCTCATCCGATCGCCGTTCGGGCTGTCGCTACGCGGCATCAAGGCGAGCGAAAGCCGCATGCGCAGCCTCGGCTATCGCACGACCATGCACCTCTATGTGGCGTTCGTGATCTCGGGCGCGATGGCGAGCCTCGCCGGCGTGCTCTACGTCTACTACAACCGTTTCATCAACCCGGTCGCAGCCTCGTTTCAGATTTCCGTCGAGGTGTCGCTGATGGCGATCGTCGGCGGCTCCGGCACGATCATCGGGCCTTTCCTCGGCTCCGGCATTGTGCTCGGGCTGCGCAACTGGGTCAGCAGCTTCTTCGAGTTTCACGCAGCGGT
>CBFGVM010000598.1:0-1819 GCA_965652015.1 uncultured Alphaproteobacteria bacterium | reverse complement strand
CGCAACTTGGACTGTGCCGCCGAGGCTAATGCCGCGAAGTATCTGGCCGCCGAGGCCGCCTTCGAAGCCTGCGAGACGGCCGTCATGACCCACGGCGGCATGGGTTATTCCAAGGAATTCCACGTCGAACGCTATCTGCGTGAGGTCATGATCCCGCGAATCGCGCCGGTTACGCCACACATGATCCTCAATTTCATTGCAGAGAAGGTCCTGGGGCTGCCGAAGTCCTATTAGGGACACGCCGGCGGCCAGGGATTGGGTTTCCGTTTGATGGACTTCCTCCGGCGGATCGGATCGGTCGGCATCGTGGCTGCTGCGCTCGTGGCGTGGCCGGGCGCATGGCATTCCGGCTGGGCCGGCCCCCCGGGCGGTCCCACCAAGAAGTCCCCCGAATCGGCTTGCGATCGGGCGGCGTTTCGGGTCGCCGTCGACGTCGGGCATACGGCCAAGGCTCCCGGCGCTATCAGCGCGCGCGGCTTCTACGAATATGACTTTAACCTTCGCCTCGCGAGATTGATCGAGCAGAAATTGCTCGCCGCCGGCTTTGCCAAGACGCTTCTGCTCGTGACCGACGGGCCGGCCAGAAAGAGCCTGTTCGACCGCGTCGCGCGCGCCAACGCCTCGTCGGCCGATCTCTTCCTGTCCATTCATCACGACTCCGTGCCGGACTCGTTTCTGCAAGCATGGGAGTACGAAGGCGAGGAGCGTCACTTCAGCGACCGGTTCAAAGGCCACTCCATCTTCTTCTCCATCGACAATGCCGATCCCGATGGCAGCCTCGAGTTCGGCCGATTGCTCGGCGAGCACTTGAAAGCACGCGGCCTGCAATACACGCCGCATTACGTCGAAAAATTCATGGGCCACCGGCAACGACTGCTGGTCGATGTCAGGGCCGGCGTCTACCGATACGATCAGCTGATCGTGCTCAAGTCCACACGCATGCCCGCCGTGTTGCTCGAGGCCGGGTCGATCATCAATCGTGACGAGGAATTGGTGATGAATTCGCCGGAGCGGCAAGCCCTCCTCGGCGCGGCGGTGACCGACGCGGTCGAGAGCTTTTGTGCAGTGCGCCGGCCGCGTCAGCTCGAGCGCGATCGCGCCCGCGCCAGCACTGTTCCCAAACTTCCGCTCAGCGCAGGTGCGCAGTCGGCCGCCTCACCCGGCTCCCGATGAGCGCTTGATGCGCTGACCGCCGCCGCCGGCCGCGGGCACGAGGCGCGCGGCGCTGCGCCGTCTTGGACGCGGACACGCCGAAAATGCTCTAGAACGTTCTCGGATTCCACCTATGGGAGCGCGCCATGAGCATTCCGAAGCCGGTCTACAACCCGCCGTTCAACGTCACGCGCGCCAGCCATTCGGTGCTCACCGTGAAGGATCTGGCGGTCAGCCGAAATTTCTACGTTGATCTGCTCGGTTTCATTGTCAGTGACGAAGATCGCGACACGCTTTATCTTCGCGGGGTCGCCGAGGCCTGCCACCACAGTCTCGTGCTCAAGCGCGGGAGCGGCGAGCCTCAAGCCGAGCGCGTCGGCATGCGCGTCTTCAGCGAAGAGGATTTGGAAAAGGCCAAGGCGTTCTTCGACAAGGCGGGCTTACCAGCGAAATGGGTCGAGGTGCCGCACCAGGGCCGCACCTTGCATACCTCGGACGCAAGCGGCGCCCCGATCGAGTTCTGCGCGACCATGGAGGTCAAGCCGCGCCTCGTCGTCGCGTTCGAGCACCATCGCGGCGCGGTGCCGCAACGGCTCGATCACTTCCAGCTGCTCGTGCCCGACGTGCAAAAGGCGTGCGAGTTCTGGATGAGCATGGGATTTCGGCT
>CBFGVM010000597.1:0-1848 GCA_965652015.1 uncultured Alphaproteobacteria bacterium | reverse complement strand
CGTGCCGGAGAGCGCGATCGACATTGTCGAAAACGACGTCGGCGGCGGATTCGGCGCGCGCGGCGAGTTTTATCCGGAGGATTTCCTCATTCCGTTCGCGGCGCGACTTGCCGGCCGGCCGGTGAAGTGGACGGAAGACCGCCGCGAGCACCTGATGTGCATGAACCACGCGCGTGAAGCGGAATGCGACGTCGAGATCGCCTGTGCGCGTGACGGCACGATCCTCGGTCTGCGCGGGCATGCTTACGTGGATGTCGGCGCCTATATGCGCACGAACGGTGCCGTCGGCGCCCGCAACGTCGCACAATTCATGTCCGGGCCCTATCGCATCCCCCACATCGATATCGACGTGGCGCTGCAGCTGACCAACAAGACCCCGGTCGGCACCTATCGCGGGCCTGGGCGCTTCGAGACCGATTTTTTCCGCGAGCGTTTGCTCGACATGGTGGCGCAGGATCTGGGGCTTGATCGCGTCGAGTTCCGCCGCCGCAATCTCGTGTCGCAGCGGGAGATGCCATATCAGATCGCCACCATTACGCCATTCGAGAGCAAGGACGAGCTCGACAGCGGCGATTATCACGCCACCCTCGATCGCTGCCTCGAGGAGATCAAGTGGTCGGAAAAATCCAAGCTCGCGGGCAAGCTCGTCGACGGGCGCTACCACGGCCTTGCGGTCGGCTGCTTCATCGAAGGCGGCGCCGCCGGGCCAAAAGAAAGCGCGCGCATCGTGCTCGAGCCGGACGGGCGCTATTCGGTCTATGTCGGTTCATCCGCCATCGGCCAGGGGCTGGAGACGGTTTTCGCGCAGATCGCCGCCGACGCGCTCGAAGTGACGATCGATCGCCTCCGCGGCGTCTTTCACGGCAGTACCTCATACGTGGACGACGGCTACGGTGCCTATCACTCGCGCTCGGTCGTCATGGGCGGCTCGGCGATACTCGACGCCGCGACCAAACTGCGCGAAGCGATCCGCGCGCAAGCGGCGCAGCGGCTCACCTGTGAACCGGCGGAAGTCGAGATCGTCGAGGGCGTAAAGGCGGTCGGGCCCGGCGGCAAGGCCGTTGCGTTGACCGAGCTTTCGACTATTTCCGCTGAAGGGGCCTTCCTCAATAAGAAGCACACTTACACTTATGGCGCCCATGCCGCGCATGTGGCGGTCGATCCAAAGATCGGCCATGTCGAGCTGCTCGACTACGTGCTGGTCGCGGATTGCGGCCGCATCATCAATCCGCTGACGGTGCACGGGCAAGCCGTCGGCTCGCTGGTGCAAGGGCTTGGCGGCGCCATGATGGAGCATCTCGCCTATGATCAGGAGGGTCAGCTGCTGACCGGCTCGCTCGCCGATTACCTCATCCCCACCGCCAGCGACTTCCCCAATCTCCGCGCCGTCGTCTTGGAAAATCACCCCTCGCCGATCAGTCCGTTGGGCGCAAAAGGCGCCGGCGAGGGCGGCATCATCGCTGCCGGCGGCGTCATGGCCAATGCGGTGGCGAATGCGCTGAGCGCGCTCGGAGTGCAACCCCGCGAGCTGCCGCTCACGCCCACCCGGATCTGGGAACTCGTGCAGGCCGCGCGTCAGTGACGCCGCCATCCGAACCGCATCATCAGCTCATATGCTGTCGTCCCCGCGAGGGGCACCCCGCGACGCTTGCGTCGCGGGGACCCCGTTGCGGGGACACCACCGCCTCTGGAATATGGTTTTCGCAGGGAGCGATGTGAGCTGATATCGCAGCTTCGATCTACAATCCTTCCAGCGGATAGCGCGAGAAGTCGTAGCCTTCCTTGACCATGATCTCCAACAGGAACGGCGCGCCCGATTCGGTGACGCGCACGGCGTCCTTGATCGCC
>CBFGVM010000596.1:0-1854 GCA_965652015.1 uncultured Alphaproteobacteria bacterium | reverse complement strand
AGGCAGTGAAATGGCGCGGCATCATTGTCAAAGCCGGAATCCCTCCGATCCAGTAACGATCACCACGATCAAGCGGACGGCGGCCAGCCGATCGGATGCGCTGCTTGTACGAGCTTGGCGATCGAGAGGATGCGCGGCTCCTGGAAACGCGGTGCAACGATCTGCAGGCCGACAGGTAGCCCGTCTCTCCCCTTGCCGGCGGGGACACTGCCGGCGGGGAGGCTCACCAGCGTGATCAGGAATGCCGGCGCGATCCAATCGACGTAGTTGTCGAGCTTTCGTCCGTTGATCTCGTTCGGAAAGTTCAACTCGACTGGAAAAGGCTTCACCGGCGCCGCCGGCGTCAACAGAACATCGAAGCGCTCGAACAATTCGCGGAACCGGTGAAACACCTGCGCTCGCCGGTGCTCGGCGGCGGCAAGCTCGAGCGCGGTGACCTTCATGCCAGCCTGCACATTGCCTTTCAGGTTCTCGCCGAAGGCTTCGAGTTGCGCGAGGCGGGTGAACTGCCGTCCGACCATCCAGGCCCCGCGCCAGGTCAGGTAGGGATCGCGGCCGTCGGACGCGTCGAACGCGATCTCCTCGACCGCCGCGCCGGCGTCCTGCAACCGCCGCGCGGCCTGTCGGCAGACCGCATCGATCTCGGTATCGACGCCAATTCCGGCGATGTCCGAGGCATAGCCGATGCGCAAGCCACGCGCGTCCTCGCAGCGCTCGACCTCGGCGAGCGCGCTCGACCAGGGCGGCGCAACCGAAATCGGCGAAAGCGCACTCAAGCCGACCATCGCATCGAGCATCAGCGCCGCGTCCTCCGCGGTGCGCGTCAATGGGCCGTGCACTTGGCCCGGATCCCACAGAAGCGGGGACGGATGACTTGGGATCAAGCCCGGCGTCGGCCGTATCCCGACGATGCCGCAGAACGCTGCAGGAATTCGGATCGAGCCGCCGAAATCGGTCCCCTGCGCGATCGGCACCATGCCCGCGGCGACCGCCACCGCCGATCCGCCGGAGGAGCCGGCTGGGCTGAGCGCGCTATTCCAGGGATTGCGGGTTGCGCCGAACAGCGCGTTGACGGTGTTCGCGCCCGCGGCGAATTCCGGCGTATTGGTCTTTCCCAACACCACCGCGCCGGCTGTTTTGAGCCGGCGGACCGCTTCGGCATCCTCGTCTGGGACATGATCCTTGTAGAGCGGCGAGCCGAAGGTGGTGCGGATGCCGGCCGTCGGCGTGATATCCTTGATCGCGACGGGAAGCCCAGCCAACGCCGCGAGGGGCTCGCCGCGCATGACCGCGTTTTCGGTCGCCCGCGCCTGCGCTCTGGCCTGATCGGCCGCGAGCGTCACGATCGCATTGAGTTTCGGGTTTACGCGCGCAATCACGGCGAGATGCGCGTCCAGAACCTCAAGCGGGCTCACCGCGCGCGACTTGATCAAGGCGGCAAGCTCGCGCGCGCTCCTTCGCGTCAAGCCTTCATCGGTCATCGAGCGCTACTTTCCCGACCAATGCACGAATTGGCGCTCGACCAGCAGAAACATGAGATTGAGGCCGTAGCCCAGTGCGCCGGCCGCAAAGATCGCCGCGTACATGTCGGGCATGGCGAACAGCTGCTGCGCCTCGAACACGCGGTTGCCCAGCCCGTCGGTGGAACCGATGAACATCTCGGCCACGACCACGATGACCAGCGCAAGCGACACCCCATTGCGCAGCCCGACAAAGGTCTGTGGCAGCGACTCCAGCAGCATGACGTCCATGAGGATGCGCAGGCGCGACGCGCCCATCGCCTTGGCCGCGAGCAGGCGCGTCTTGCGCGCGTTCATCACTCCGTAGGCGACATTGAACAGGATCACCAGCGCC
>CBFGVM010000595.1:0-1868 GCA_965652015.1 uncultured Alphaproteobacteria bacterium | reverse complement strand
CGTTGCTTGGACGCTCTTTTGGCGCTCCGCGAGCGGAACGGACGTGGGGTCGTCGAGGGGCTTGAAGGTGATGAAAAGCTTGTTGATCCGCGCGCGATAGTCGCTCGTGCCGGTGACGTTGTAGCCGCGGTCGGGCAACATATAGAACGTGCCCTGGTAACCGGTGGCCGTCCGCACCCACGACTTCGGATCGACCGCAATGGCGGAGCCGGAGCCGAAAGTCTCCCCGAACTTGTCGCGCAGATCGGACGGCAGCCGTCCAACCCCGACGAGTGCCTGGTTGACGAACGTGAGATCGCCGATCGTGACGGTTTCGGCGCCGCGGGTCGCCGGCGGCGGCGCGAGCCAAGCGATCAGCGCCAAAGCGACAATTGGTAATGGCCGCAAGACAGCGCGGTCGCGAGCAAACATGGCCAGTTTCCGGAGACGTCAGCCCCAATGAATTGTCGCGGGATTTTTGCCGCGTGACAATCCATGAGTCGGCGGGAGCCGGTAGCCGTATGGACAAGCTGCAAGTGCCCAATGGCTGTCGGCACGCACGTCGCCTTCCATCCTTTCGGAAACGATCGTAGGCTTTACGGCAGACCGAAGATCTCCCCGGTGAGGCGCCGTCCGTGCGTTTGAACCGCCGTTCCGCAGCCAAGCTCGTCGTTGCGCCCGCAGTCATGGCGGGCTGCGAACCTTTGCCAGGGCTGGCGCCGAGCCATACCCGGCAAAGCCAGTTCGCATCATCGTACCCTACCGGGGTTGGGCGAGGACTAGACGGGGGAGGATCATGCGCCGAAACAGCCGCTCGCATTGGAGAACGTCATGAAGCTATGCCGCTACGATGACGACCGCCTCGGAGTAGTTCGCGGGAACATGGTGCACGACGTCACCGAGGTGCAAACGCAGATCAGGGCAGCGGCTCCCTATGCGATGAAGGGCGACGCGGTGATCGCGGCCCTGCCGGCGTGGCGTTCGCGGCTCGAGGAGATGGCCGCAAAAGCGCCCGGCAAGCCGATCGCGCAGGTCAAGCTGCTTTCTCCCGTGGCGCGGCCGTCGAAACTCGTAGCGGCGCCGACCAACTATAAGGCCCACATCGACGAGATGGCAGCGCGGGCGGCAGCGCAGAACGTCAAGCCGTCGCCCGCGATCGGCACGGCCGGCCTCTTCCTGAAAGCGAACTCGTCGCTGGTCGGTCCGTCCGAGGGCGTGGCCATCCGCTTTCCCGAGCGGCGCAACGAGCATGAGGTCGAGCTGGCGATCATCTTCGGCAAGCAGGGAAGCGATATCACGCGCGAGAAGGCGCTCGATTACGTGATCGGATACAGCATCGGCCTCGACATGACCGCGCGCGGTCCCGAGGACCGCAGCTTTCGCAAATCGATCGATACCTATTCCGTGCTCGGGCCGTGGCTGGTCACCGCCGACGAGATCCCCGACCCGGACAACGTGCCGCTCAGCATTTCGGTCAATGGCGAGGTGAAGCAGAACAGCAACACGAAGCAGTTGATTTACGACTGCCGCAAGCTGATCGAATGGGGCTCGACCTTCTACACCTTCCATCCCGGCGACGTGCTCTATACCGGCACGCCGGAAGGGGTCAGCCCGGTCAAGCCGGGCGACACGATGGTGGCGCGCATCGACCCGATCGGCGAGATGTCTGTTTCAGTCCGGGCCCATCACCCAGCCGGCTAGGCCGGAGGTCTTCACACTGGCGGCGGGCGTGGAAATGAATAAGGAAGAAGACATGACGGTCGATCTCACCGCTGAACAGGATCGGCAGTGGCACCTTATTTATCACCAGATTAAAAAGGTGCTTCAGCAAGTCGGCGAGGAGTGGAACTCTCGCCAGTGTAAGGGAGACTATTTGTTGGTCGACGATA
>CBFGVM010000594.1:0-1874 GCA_965652015.1 uncultured Alphaproteobacteria bacterium | reverse complement strand
GGCGGCCGCGAGCCACCCACAGTGTCTGGAAGAGGCCCGTTTGTGCGGCGAAAATGCCGGACTTGACCGGGAAGCGCACGTGCGGGCGCCCGGCTTTGCGCCGGAATTGATCTGCCTCCCGCCGACATCGATTCAGAACGTTTCAGGTTTACCCCAAGGACTTGTCTGCCGTCTCGGTGGCAGGATGATCGTGCGGAGATCGCTGCGCCTCTTTGCGACGAAGGAGGTCCACCATGAACGAGCAGGCCGTACCGCAGCGGCGCAATCCCGACATAGCGGCAGTCGCGCTTTATTCGGTCCTCTTCCTTCTCGTGATGTTTCTGTCGCTCTACGTCCCGGCCTAATGCTGCCACCGCTGGCGACAGACGATGTCCAACAAGCTTGATAATGTCTGGGGTTAGTCCGTAGGTGAGATCGAGCGCCCTGACGCGAGGCCTACCGTCCCATCGCATAGACGTGTTGGGTCCCGCGCTCGAGCTGTGCGCCACTCAATCGCAAGAGACCTCGCCCGCCCCAAGCCTGCAGGCAAAGAGTCGTTTGCCGGCCGGATCGTGAAACGTTGCCCTGGACCCTTGCGGCCTTAGCTTGAACATCGCGAAGCCGAAGCGATGCTCGGAGCGACCATAGCTGATCGTCGTGCCCGCGATCGCCTCGCCGGAGAGATTGCGCTTGATCTTGCCGGCGAGCAGCGTGCCGCCGGTCCCGAGCACGAATTGCGGGCTGCGCTTGTCCGCAAAGCTTAAAACCTCCGCGACGTGGATGTGCCCGGCCAAGGCAAGGGTAATGCCGTCCGGGAGCTTGCCGTTGAAGCTCGCCAATGCCTGCTGCAACGTCGCGTTGATGGTCCGTCCATGCGGGCGGAAACCCCATACCGGCCGGTGCGTGAGGAACCAGCTCCCCGGCGCCGGCCGCATGTCCGCGAATTGCGCGGCATAAGGGCCGCTGTCGCACGGACAGCTATCGGCGGCGTTGCTCGAATCGAGGATGATGAACGACCGGCCCGCCACGGTGACGGTGAAGTGCGGAACGAGATCGACGCATGGCGGCGGCGCTGGTGCGGGCGTCGGGTCGAGCAGGCGGAAATAGCCCGCGCCGGCGCGGCTGCAGATTTCGTGGTTGCCGCGCACGACGATCCATGGCGCGATCCGCAGCGCCGGCGCGGCGGGGGCGAAGAAATCCGCCTTCCAGGTCGGCCAGTCGTCGCCATGGGGACTGCGCGCGCAGCCGGCATCGCGTGGCGGACACGCGCTCTCACGGTAGAGATAGTCGCCCACGTGAATGACAAGATCAGGCTTGGCCGCGGCGACGCTGGCGGCCAGCTGGGCGAACGGCCAGCGTGCCGGGATATTGCAATCCTGAAATCGGCCGCGATCGTCGTCGGGATCCGTCCCGGCGGACTGACCTGCTGCCTTGAGACGGCAGCCGGTATCGCCGAATACGGCGATCGAGGTGAGCGCCGGCTTGAGCACCGGCAGTTCCACGCTCCCGCTGCCGGCGATGCGCGCGAATTTGATGCTCGGCGGGAGCGCGAGTTCGCACACGAGGACGGGGAACGCGGCGTCGGGTAGGGCGCGAACGTTCATTGCCTGCTCGCTGCCGTCGATGCTGATTTGCGGACATCGCGTCGCTTCGGCAACGATGGCCCGCGCCAGCGCGCCCTGCGGACCGAGCACCACATACGCGGCCTCGAGCCTTTGCGCGCCCGCCGTGGCCGGAATCAGCCCGCACGCGAGGACGAACGCGCAGGCTAGAGCATGTGAAGTTAAGTCAGCGCGAGCGGCAAACTCGGTCTGTACCCTCCCCCTTGTGGGGTGGGTCGGCGCACGCAGGCAAGCTTGCGCAGCCTTCGCAAGCTTGGCTGCGCTGCGCCGGGG
>CBFGVM010000593.1:0-1882 GCA_965652015.1 uncultured Alphaproteobacteria bacterium | reverse complement strand
TGGCGTTGGCGGTCTGCGCCGGTCATGAGTGGGCGACTCCTTTTGATCTTGTGCGTGCAGTCGCCGGCGATGGCGACATCCGCAGCCGTCTGCTGGTCGAATGGCGGATGCCGCGCGTGCTCGCCGCGGCGTTCGTCGGCGTATTGCTCGGACTTGGGGGCGCGGTCTTCCAAGGCGTGTTTCGCAATCCCCTGGCGGAGCCTTATCTGCTGGGGTCGGCCGGCGGTGCGGCGCTGGGCGCAACCATCGCGCTGCTCGTGCCAGTCGGAGTGCCGCAATCGCTGCTCCTTCCGTTGCTGGCGTTCGCGGGCGCTTGGGGTGCAACCGTCTTTGTCATCGCCGTCTCGCGCGTCGCGGGCGCCGTCGATGCAGCGGGCATGTTGCTTGCGGGCGTCGCCGTCGCCGCAATCCTCGGGGCGCTTCGGTCGTTCCTCATGCTCGGGCTGTCGGACGACACGATAAGCCTCCAAGTCGTGCTGAGTTGGGTGCTCGGAGGCGTGCAAACTCCGACGTGGGCCGTGCTTGGCCTGTTGGCGATCATCTCGGGCGCCTGTTTCGGCCTGACGATGCGATTGGCTGGCGGGCTCGACGTGCTGGGCCTGGGCGAGACCATGGCGATCGGTTTCGGTCTCGAAGTAAAACGCTTCGTCGCTTGGGCTGTGCTCGCGGGTTCAGTTGTGGTGGCGGCTGCAGTTGCGTTCGGAGGCTTGGTCGCGTTCGTGGGTCTGGCGGCACCGCACATCGCGCGCTGGTTCGTGGGGCCGATGCACCGTCCATTGCTGCCGGCGTCAGCGCTGGTCGGCGCGTGCATCGTCACGATCGCGGACGCGATCGCACGCGCTGCGCTCCCTCCCGCCGAAATTCCGCTCGGCCTGATAACCGCAGTCGCAGGGGGGCCCTTCTTCATCTTGCTCTTGGCTCACAGGCTGCGGACATGACCGCGCTCTCGGCCGACGGTTTGTTCCTTCGACGAGGTGGCGCGAACCTGCTTGCCGGCATATCGCTGTCGCTCGGCCCAACCGGGTCGGTTGCCGTTGTGGGCCCTAACGGCGCCGGTAAGTCGACGCTGCTGAAAGTGCTCGCCGGCATCCTGCCGCCGACTACAGGGCAGGTTCGTATCGGTGATCAGGATCTGTCGCGCCTCTCCGGGGCGGCTCGCGCGCGCCAGATCGGGTACTTGCCGCAGTACTTCGAGCCGCACTGGGACCTCAAGGTCGCCGATCTCGTTCGTCTCGGCGCTGAGCGGGCAGGCGGCCTGACCAAAGACGTGGCTGACGAGATCACGGCGAGATTCGAGCTTGCAACATTGCAGGATCGACGTTGGTCCACGCTGTCGGGCGGGGAGCGCGCGCGCGTGTTGCTCGCCATGGTGCTCGCGGTCGATCCGCCGGCCTTGCTTGCGGACGAGCCCGCTGCCAGCCTCGACATCAGGCATCGTATCGATGTGGTCCGCAGTTTGGTTCGCCGCGGGACTAACCGGCTGTGCGTCGTCGTGATGCACGACCTCGACCTTGCATTCCGATTTTTTGAAAAGCTGATTGTGATGGATCGCGGACGCATCGTCGCTGCCGGGGGTGCGCACGAAATTTTCGATGACGCGCGCCTCGACGCGGCATTCGGTGTCAAATTCGAGCGGTTAAAGATGGGACACCATTCTCTGCTGCGGCCCGCCTGTTTGTGAGAGCTCAACCCGTTCCCTGATAAAGCGAAATCGCTTCCGTTGCGCGAAGCGGCGGAGCCCGATGGCACTGCCGCGTCCGATCGCCTATTCTTATATTGCCAATGCTTTTCATCGAACTGGCGGTCGTCGCCGCGCTGATCCTTCTTAACGGCCTGCTTGCGCTGGCGGAACTCGCTATCGTCTCCTCCCGCCGTGCTCGAT
>CBFGVM010000592.1:0-1892 GCA_965652015.1 uncultured Alphaproteobacteria bacterium | reverse complement strand
AGCGTGCTGGTCTGGGGTGGCTTCGTGCGGGGTGTGGTGGTGTTCCACATCACCATGAGCGTCAATTCATTCACCCATCTGTGGGGCTACCGCAACTATCAAACCAACGACAACAGCAGGAATAACGTCTTGATCGGCATACTCGCTGCGGGCGAGGGCTGGCACAACAATCATCATGCCGATCCCCGTTCCGCGCGCCACGGTCAGCAGTGGTGGGAGCTCGACATCGCCTGGCTCCTGATCCGGCTGCTCGAACGGATCGGGCTTGCACGCGACGTCGTCGCGCCATCGCCGTACCTTGCCGCACCGGCGCCTGATCAAGATCGGCGGTGATATCGGCGGGAGCCTTGCAGGGGGGCGTGGCCCCCTGCCAGGCGGCGCCAGGGCCCATGAGAGACTGAAATCACGCCGTGGTACGGTCGTGCGCACACCGCATGCACGCACGGCCGAACGAAACCGTTCGCCGATCGGTATTCACTCGATCCCCGCGAGCTTCGCGCTCTCCTGCCAGAGCCGTTTTGCGGCGCCGTCGTCTTCGGCCTGGACGGCGGGGGCAATCGCCCGGCACTTGAAAAAGTAGCCGCCGCTGACATCGGCGACCTCCGGGGAAGACGCGAGGTACACGATGGTTTCCGCGCCCTCCTCCGACGAGATCGCAAACAGCTGCGCACCCCGCAAAACGAGCGAAAGCAGTCCTCCGCTTTCTCTGCCGAAGCGGCTGGCGACGAAGCCCGGATGCAGAGAGTTGACCGTGATGCCCTTACCGGCCCACCTGCGGGAGAGCTCGCGCGTGAATAGGATGTTGCACAGCTTCGACCGCCGATAGGCAAAAACGCCGTTGTAGGCCTTGGCGAACTGCAGATCCTCGAAGTCCAGTTTCGCGCTCTGGTGGGCGGCCGAGGCGGTGTTGACCACCCGCGCCGGCGCCGCCGCTAACAGGGATTCGCGCAGACCGTGGCTGAGCACGAAATAGGCCATGTGGTTGAGGGCGAAGGTGCGCTCGAGTCCTTCGGCGGTGAGGCGGCGAAAGCTGAAGATGGCGCCGGCGTTGTTAATCAAGATATCGATCCGCCGCTCCTGTGCCGCGATCTCGGCCGCCACGCGTTTGACTTCCGCGACGCGCATGAGATCGGCATAGTGGACGCGGTGCGCCGCGCCGGGAGCGCGCGTTCGCAGTCGCCGGAGCGTGGCCTCGCCGCGCCCCGGGTCGCGGGCGATCAGAAGGAGCCGCGCACCCATGGCCGCAAGCCTCTCGGCCGCGACCTCGCCGATGCCTGACGTCGCGCCCGTGATGACGCAGGTCTTCCCTTCCAGATCAAGCCGCTTCGCGCACATTGCTCCCTGACCGCCGCATTATCATGCATCGGCACTCACGAGCTACAACAGCTATATCGGCGCGACGGGCACCGGCTCCCGAGCCATCGCGCTTCGCTGCCGCAGACTGGCATCGGAGGCAATCCGCTGGTCCAGCGCATTCACGGTATAACGTGAAAACGGCCCCAGGTGCAGGTAGACCAGCGACAGCTTTACCACTGCGCGCAGGCTGCGCGGATTGTGCCACAGGCAATCGACGATGGTCTTCCACACCTCGGTACGCATGGTGGTGTCCCGTACCATCATATGCCAAGCGAGACGAGAGGCTTCATATACGTCGCTTCGGATCGGAGTTTTCGCCCTGCGGCCGCGACAGTCGAGCGCCCGCGCGAGCCGCCGCACACGCCCGAAGTAGCTCGGCGTGTCGTAGATTTGCCGGATCACCACCTGGCAATCGCGCATCACCTGGGCCGCGGGCCGCCGCGTTTCGAAATTCAGCGTGAAGTTCAAATTACTGAAATGCATAAATCATGAGGACGTTGCGTGCACGAATGCCCGCCATGACCGTGTCCACAGCA
>CBFGVM010000591.1:0-1909 GCA_965652015.1 uncultured Alphaproteobacteria bacterium | reverse complement strand
TCGAACATTTCGGTCGGCGCCGGGTCGGTCGCGGTCGATGCGCGCCCGGCCTTGCCCCAGACCGACGCCACTTCGGGAAACGACTTGATGATCTTGTCCTGGGTCTGCACCAACTCGGCCGCCTTAGTGACCGACAGGCCCGGCAGCGTCGTCGGCATGTAGAACAGCGTGCCCTCGTTGAGATTGGGCATGAACTCGGTGCCGAGCCGCATGGCTGGCCACGCGCTGCCGGCCAGCACAGCGAGAGCGATTAGAATGGTCGTGGCCTTGTATCGCAGCGCTAGGCGGATCACCGGCCGATAGACCCAGATCAGGAATCGATTCACCGGATTCTTACGTTCCGGCAGGATCCGGCCGCGCACGAACAGGATCATGAGCGCCGGAACCAGCGTCACCGACAACAGCGCCGCCGCGGCCATGGCAAAGGTCTTGGTATACGCGAGCGGCTTGAATAGCCGGCCTTCCTGGGCTTCGAGCGCGAAGATCGGAAGGAAGGACACGGTGATGACCAGCAGGCTGAAGAACAGCGCCGGTCCGACTTCGCTCGCCGCGTTGACGATGACGTGTGCTCTAGGCGTCTCTGGCGAGGCGCGCTCGAGACGCTTGTGCGCGTTCTCGATCATGACGATCGCCGCATCGACCATCGCGCCGATAGCGATAGCAATGCCACCGAGGCTCATGATGTTGGAGCTCAAGCCCAACAGATACATGCAGAGGTAGGCAATCAGCACGCCGAGCGGCAGCGTAATAATGGCGACGAGCGCGCTGCGCACGTGCAGGAGGAACACCACGCAGACGAGCGCCACGATCGCGCCCTCCTCGATCAGCGTTCGCTTGAGCGTGTCGATCGCGCGGTAGATGAGGTCGGAGCGGTCATAGACCGCTTCGATGGTGACCCCCTGGGGCAGGCTCGGCGCGATTTCGGCAAGGCGGTCCTTCACGTTGCGGATCACCGACAGGGCGTTTTCACCAAACCGTTGCAATACGATGCCGGAGACGACCTCGCCTTCCCCATTCATTTCGGTGATGCCGCGACGTTCGTCGGGCGCAAGCTCGATCCGTGCCACGTCCTTGAGCAGCACGGGCACGCCGCGCTCGCTCTTGACGACGATCTGCTCCAGGTCGGACAGGCTCTTGATATAGCCGCGCCCGCGCACCGCGAACTCGGTCTCCGCCAACTCGACGGTGCGTCCGCCCACGTCCATGTTGCTGCTGCGCAGCGCCTCGCGAATCTTGGACAGCGGAATGCCGAGCGCCTGCAGCCGCCGCGGATCGATGACCACGCTGTATTGCTTGACGAACCCGCCGACGCTGGCGACCTCGGCAACGCCCTCCGCCTTGGCGATCCCGTAGCGGACGTACCAGTCCTGAATGGTCCGCAGCTCGGCGAGGCTCCTCTGCGTCCCGCGCACGACGTATTGATAGACCCAGCCGACGCCGGTCGCGTCGGGCCCGAGACTTGGCGTCACGCCCGCCGGCAGCCGTCGCGAAGCGGAGCTCAAATATTCGAGCACGCGCGAGCGTGCCCAATAGAGATCGGTGCCGTCCTCGAAAATGACGTAAACGAACGAGACGCCGAAGAACGAGAAGCCGCGCACGACGCGAGACTTCGGCACGCTCAGCATCGCCGTCGTCAATGGATAAGTGACTTGATCCTCGACCACCTGCGGCGCCTGGCCGGGGTACTCGGTGTAGACGATGACCTGGACGTCGGAGAGGTCGGGAATGGCGTCGAGCGGCACGCGCGAGACCGCGTAGATGCCGGCCAAGGCGACGAAGATGGTCGCAAGGCCGACCAGGAAAACGTTGCGCGCCGACCAGCGGATGACCGCGGCGATCATTTCGGCGCCTCCGGTTGCGTGAACGCTTGCAGCGCCGCGCGCAAGTTGCTCTCGGCGTCGATCAGGAA
>CBFGVM010000590.1:0-1927 GCA_965652015.1 uncultured Alphaproteobacteria bacterium | reverse complement strand
CTGCGTGGTAATCCGGCTACACCGCCGAAAAAGGCTGCAGCCTAGGTTGCGAGCCGGCGACGCCGCGCCAAAATTGACCAAATTCGCGCGCAACAAGCTGCTTGAGGCGCGAATCCAAGCCGGCTTTCGCATTTGGATGGCGCAACTGGATCCGAACGCGGGGCCTCGCTCTGTGACGAGGGGCCTCTGGAATAGGGAGAACGTCTAAATGAGCGGCCCCCGCTTCGAGCGCCTCTTGGCGAGCACGGCTCTGGCCCTGATCCTTGCGGCACCGATCGGCGCCATAGCGCAAGAGCGGGGCGCGTCGACGGCGGCGGCGCCGTCCGCACAGCACATCGCGGAAACGGCGGCGCAGGCAGTGGTGAGTGCGCCCGCGCCGGCGCTAGGGGCAACGGCGGCTAGCCCCGGCGAATCTGCAGCCATGGCGGGTGCGGCTGCGCTGTCGGCGAGCAAGGCCGCGCCGAGCGCAGGCACCGAGGAAACGAGCGAGGCCACGCCGAAAGATGCTCCCGCAGCGCCGACCAACCCCGTCGTCGCGAGCGAGCAGATACCCGATCCGCTGGCAGCGCTTGATCCCGCCGATCGCGCGGTGGCGGAAAAGATTCGCGATTTGCTCGCGGCCAAAACGGATAAGATCTTCGCCAACAAGCGCGAGCGCACGGCGGTCGAGTCGTTCTATCAGGCTCGTCACCTCGCACCCTTGTGGCTGGATAAAGGCGTCGAGAATGCGCGCGCTCAGGCGGTGATCGCCCGCCTCAAGGGCGCCGACGCCGACGGGCTCGACATCAGCGACTATAAGATTCCGACGTTTGTCGGCCTGAGCCCCGAGGCACTCGCAGAGGCCGAGCTCAAGCTCACCCAGACCGTGCTCACCTATGCCCGCCACCTGCAGGCGGGCCGCTTCCCCTACACCCGCGTGAGCAACAACATCGAGTTGCCGCAGGCTCCGCCCGATCCGGCCGCAGTGCTCGCCAAGATCGCCGATGCCGCGAACGTTGGCACGGCGCTCGAGGATTTCAGCCCCCCGCACGAGGGCTACAAAAAGCTTAAGGCCATGCTCGTGCAGATGCGCGGCAAGGCTCCCGCTGCGAAGGAGATCGCCGAGGGGCCGCTGCTCAAGCTCAATGCCAAGGCGCCACCCATGGAAGACCCGCGCGTGCCGCTGCTGCGGGAGAAACTCGGGCTTGGGGGCGATGCCTCCGACCTCAAATACGATGCCAAGGTCGTCGAGGCAGTGAAGAAATTTCAGCGTGCCAACGAGCTGCCGGTCACCGGCAACCTCGACTCGAGGACGATCAAGGAACTCAATGGCCCGCCGCGCGACCGGCAGATCGAAACCGTCATCTCCAACATGGAGCGCTGGCGCTGGTATCCGCGCGACCTGGGCAACGCCTACGTGATCGTTAATCTTCCTGACTTCTCGTTGCACGTGACGCATAACGGCGCCCAGGTCTGGAGCACTCGCATCGTCATCGGCAAGACCGAGATGGCGACGCCGCTTCTCAGCGAGACCATGAAGTACATCACCATCAATCCAACCTGGAACGTGCCGCCGTCGATCATTCAGAACGAATATCTGCCGGCGCTGCAGCAGGATCCGACGGCTCTGGAGCGGATGGGTCTCAAGCTCGTCTACAATCGCGATGGCAGCGTGCACATCTATCAGCCGCCGGGCGAAGCCAACGCGCTCGGTCGGATACGGTTCAACTTCCCCAACCGCTTCCTGGTCTACCAGCACGACACGCCGGACAAGCACCTGTTCGCGCACGATATGCGCGCCTACAGCCATGGCTGCATGCGCGTGCAGGATCCGGCCAAATATGCCGAGGTTCTCCTCAACAACGCGCGTCCGAACGAGAACTGGACGACGGACAAGATCAAGCTGATGTTCGGCACCGGAGAGCAGGACATCCAACTCCCGGCCCAG
>CBFGVM010000589.1:0-1940 GCA_965652015.1 uncultured Alphaproteobacteria bacterium | reverse complement strand
ATCGCCTCTGCCAAGATCAATTGAGGCTTGCTCGATGCGGTTACCGGTCATGGCGGCGGCCGCGCTTGCCGGCCGTCTCCTGCTTGCGGCGCTCTTCCTGCACGAGGCTTGGAGCAAACTTGCCGCCTATTCGGCGGCGCTCGCCTACATGCACGCTTTCGGCGTGCCCGGGCAGCTGTTGCCGCTGGCGATCGCGCTCGAACTGGGCTGCGGCCTTCTGATCCTATGCGGCTATCACACCCGGACCGCCGCGCTCCTCCTCGCCGGCTTTTGTCTCGCCACCGCCGTTCTGTTTCACAGCAAATTCGGCGACCGCAACCAGCTCCTGCACTTCGAGAAGGATTTGGCGATCGCCGGGGGCCTTCTCGTGCTGTTTGCGCATGGTGGCGGCGCATGGGCGCTCGACGCAGTAGGGCTTGTCGGAATCAGGCGCCAGCAATCACCCATCAAGCGGCGAACCAAGGCGCACCTCATGTCTTAACTCCCTGACCGTGATGTCGGATTCCCGACTCTGCGCAAAATCTGGACGCTGCGGCCTCGAACCTTTTCGCCTCCCGCGCGACTAATCCTCTGAGCCCAATCGGGCGTTCACAGGAGTTCCGCGCCACCACGGCACCAGAAGGGGGGCCTTCGTGCAGAAATCTCAGCGGCCCAATTCGGGCCCATCGGCCTATTTCCGTAACCGGCAGAGCCTCTTGGTCATGACAGCGAGCGCCGCCTTGCTTGCTGGCCTCGCGCCCGCCAATGCTCTTCCCCTCAACCACCAGGGGCCGCAGGGCTTCTACCCCTCGGCGAGGCCGAACGGCTTGATTGTGGCCGCGCGTGAGAAGCCCTCGGCGAAGCCGAAGGCTGCCACGGACGACGTCGCGGCGAAGGCGAAGGGGGTCCTCAGCGTCATCATCTCGATCGACAAGCAGCAGCTCACCCTTTATTCGGATGGTCACCCCATCGCACGTTCGCGCGTCTCGACCGGGGTCCCGAGCCATCCGACGCCGACCGGCGTGTTCAGCGTCATCCAGAAGGATCGCTGGCACCGGTCGAATATCTATTACAACGCGCCGATGTTTTTCATGCAGCGGGTCACCTGGTCGGGCGTCGCCATGCATCAGGGCGTGGTTCCGAGCGGGCCGGCATCGCACGGCTGCATCCGTCTGCCTGAGGCGTTCGCCCGCCAAATGTGGGGCATCACGAAGCTCGGTGCGCGCGTCATCATCGCGCGCAGCGAAGTGACGCCGGTCGCCATCTCCAACGAGCGGCTGTTTACCCTCAAGCGCGAGCCGGCGGAGCAAAACGGGCAGGCCCAAGCGGCTGCGTCGGAAACAACGGGCGGGACCTCCGCTGGGACGGAATTCGCGCAGCTCGGCGCCAAGCGTAGCGAGACGGTGTCGGACGCGATGGCTTATGCCATCGTGCCGCCGCGCGACATCGCAAACACGGGGCCCGAGCTCAAATTTGCGGAACCGAGGCCGCTGAAGGCCGGGCCGGTCTCGGTCTTCATCAGCCGCAAGGAAGGCAAGCTGTTCATGCGCAAGGGCTTCGAGCCCGTGTTCTACGTGCCGGTCACTTTCAGCGAGCCCGACCGGCCGCTCGGCACCCACGTCTTCACCGCCTTGGCCGTCAACGACGACAACACGACGCTGCGTTGGAACGTGGTGTCGATGCCGGGCGCCGGAGCGGCGCCGGCCAAGAAGTCGGCCAAGGGCAAGCACGTCGAGCTGCCGCCAGCGCCGGCACGGCCCGCATCGAACGCGACGCAAGCGCTCGAGCGCGTCAACATTCCCCCGGAGGCGCTCGAGCGGATTTCCGAGCTGATGTCGCCGGGCGCCTCGCTGATCATCTCCGACCAGGGGCTTGGTCCGGAGACCGGCAAGGGCACGGACTTCATCGTGCTGACGCGCTGATCGGACTGCGCGACACCTGCGCCTCATTTAACGCCATGC
>CBFGVM010000588.1:0-1987 GCA_965652015.1 uncultured Alphaproteobacteria bacterium | reverse complement strand
TTGGCGGCGGCCGGGAGCGGCCTTGCATCGCTCCCCGTGCCGCCGTCAGTATATGACCGTCGGCGGGGACGAGCCCACCATGCTGACCATTCTGTTCGACGGGATCGCCTACGGCATGCTGCTGTTCGTGCTGGCGTGCGGGCTTTCGGTCACGCTCGGGCTCATGAATTTCGTCAATCTCGCCCACGGCGCCTTCGCCATGGCGGGCGGCTACATTACCCTCGTCCTGGTCAATCGCGCCGGCCTGCCGTTCTCCGCCGGGCTTGCCATCGCCTTCGTGGTCACCGCCATCATCGGAGTGCTGTTCGAGCGCACGCTCTACGTGCACGTCTACGGCAGGAGCCATCTCGACCAAGTGCTGTTCACGATTGGCCTCGTCTTCATGGCGGTCGCCGCCGTCGACTACGTGATGGGATCGCAGCAGGTCTTCATCGAGATCCCGAGCGTGCTGCAGGGCCGCTTCGAAGTCTTCGGCGTCGGCATCGGACGCTATCGGCTGCTGATCATCGTGATCTGCGGCCTGCTCACGCTCGCGCTGCAGCTCATCCTGTCCGGCACCCGGTTCGGAAGCCGGTTGCGGGCCTCCGTTGACGATGCGCGCGTCGCCCGCGGGCTGGGCATCAACGTCAACGCGGTGTTCACGTTGACATTCGCCGTCGGGTCGGGACTAGCCGGCCTCGGCGGCGCGCTGGGCGCGGAGATTCTCGGCCTCGATCCGACCTTCCCGCTCAAATATATGGTCTATTTCCTGATCGTGGTGACAGTCGGCGGCACCTCGAGCATCACCGGTCCGTTCGCCGCCTCGCTTTTGATCGGCATCGCCGACGTCGCCGGCAAGTACTACGTGCCGAAGTTCGGCGCCTTCGTCATCTACACTATCATGATCCTCGTCCTGATTTTGCGTCCGCAGGGCCTGTTTGCCCGCGCCGCCGGCAGGTAGGCCGATGGTCGCCGCGCCGTCGCCGCTCGTCGCCGAGGTTACCCAGCGCCTCGCGACGCGGGCGCGCTGGCGGCCATTCGAATACATCTTCTGGCTGGCGGCGCTGGCGAGCGTGTTCCTGCTGCCCGGGCGGCATCTGATCCTGACCGAGATCGCTTGGCTTGGTCTGTTCGCGCTCTCGCTCGACCTCATTCTCGGCTATGCCGGGATCATATCGCTCGGCCATGCTGCCTTCTTCGGTCTGGGTTCCTACGTGGCCGCGCTCTTGGCCAAGCACGCCATCATCAGCGAGCCGGTACTCGCGCTCGCGGTGTCCGGCCTGTGCGCCGCCGTGCTCGGATTCGCAACGAGCTTCCTCGTTCTGCGCGGCTCCGATCTTACGCGGCTGATGGTGACGCTCGGCGTTGCGCTGATCATGCGCGAGATCGCTAACCAGATTCCCGACATCACCGGCGGCGCCGATGGTCTCCAAGGCGTAATGGTAGGACCCATTCTCGGCATGTTCGAGTTCGATATTTTCGGGCACGTCGCCTATGTGTACTGCTTGATCGTTTTGTTCATTCTTTTCTTGCTCGCGCGACGCGTGGTTTATTCCCCCTTTGGCCTGTCGTTGCGGGCGGTGAAAGGCAATCCGCTGCGCGCCTCCTCGATCAGCATCTCCGTGAACGCGCGGCTGGTGGCCATCTATACGATAGCCGCGTTCTACGCCGGGATTGCCGGCGCTCTCCTGGCGCAGACCACCGCCTTTGCTTCACTCGATGTGTTTTCCTTCGAACGCTCTGCCGATCTTTTGCTGGTGCTGATCATCGGGGGGACCGGCTACCTCTACGGCGGGCTGATCGGTGCAGTGATCTTCAAGCTGATGCAAGACTGGATCGCCAATCTGACCCCGCAGTATTGGCAGTTCTGGATCGGTCTCGTGCTGGTCCTGATCGTGCTCATCGGGCGCGACCGCATCGGGCTATGGACATCGGCTGCGCGCGTCCTTGCCGAGCGCATCATGGGCCGATTCGCGCGAGGCGCCGCACCCTCCTCCTATCCTCCCTC
>CBFGVM010000587.1:0-1991 GCA_965652015.1 uncultured Alphaproteobacteria bacterium | reverse complement strand
GCGAGACGCTCAAACCTTTGCCGGGTGATTGTTGCGTATTCTGTTCCTACGGCACGGTGCCGTGTCCGCCGGTGCAGGCGGCGCAGCGCAGCGCGTGAGCGGTGAAAGTTCCTATGCCTGGACGGCCCCGCCGTCGCACTCAGGGAGGTCGAATGTCTGCTCGAGCCGCGCTGTGGAGCATCCTCATTTTGCTGAGCTTGCCTGCGCAAGCCGAAACCCCGGCCCAATGGATCGAGCTCGGCGCTCGCGTGCACGGCGGCTTCGGCGCATTCATCCCCATTGGAATCCGCATCGGCCTCGACGCCAAGGAGCGCATCAAGGCGGACCCGCGCGGGCTTGCCGTGACATATTACACCGGCGAGAAGGCACCCTGTCCCTGCATCGCCGATGGCGTGATGCTGGCGACCAACGCGAGCCCGGGTCAGGGAACGCTCGTCATCGCGCCGGAGAAGGCGCCGACGGGAATGCTTGCCGTTGTCATCGTGCGCAATCGAAAAACCGGCGAGGGCTTGCGCTATACGGTCGCCGATAGCTGGCTGCCGCAGGTCATCGACTGGAACAAGACGCTCGATCCCGCCGGACGCCTCGATGCTGCAATGAAGGCGGAAGGGATGTTCGAGGTCGCGCCGGCTCCCGCCCCATAGACGCCCTGGACGCATTACAGTCCACGGCGGTAGGATTGTTATATGGCGTGGTTGCTCCGCAAATCTGCAACGCTGATTGCAGTCTATTCGATTGCACTGCAAGCCGTGCTTTGGGGCTTCGCGCCCGCCGGCCATTTCGCGCTTGATCCATTCGCGATCATCTGCACAGCCGATGGTTCGGGAGAGCATCAGCCTACGCCCGTGCAACACCGGAACGACTGTGACACGTGCCTCGCCGCATGCGGTGGTTCGTCGGCTCTCGTTCCGTCGATCGCAGCGTTCTCGTTCTTAAGTTTCAGCGATGGACCGAAGCGTCCGTCGTTTTTGGCCGAACCGCTAGGGTCGCAACCGCGGCGTCAGCCGCACGAATCGCGCGCACCTCCGATCCTGTCCTGACCTGGGCGCCACCGGCGCTTACCGTCGGCCGCATAAAATAATCCGCGGCCGGTCATTGAACATTGGTCAGGAGAATGGAAATGCGCGCTGTCGCTGTCTTCTTTACCGCGGCTTTGGCGGTCACTGCCGCGAGTGCGGCCGACTACAAAGCCGGCTCGCTGGAGATTTCCGATCTCTGGTCCCGCGCGACGCCGAAAGGCGCAAGTGTCGCTGCCGGCTACATGACGATCAAAAATAGTGGATCGACGCCCGACCGCCTCATCGAGGGGTCGTCGGACGTCGCGTCCAAATTCGAAGTCCATGAGATGAAGATGGAGGGTAGCGTCGCGAAGATGCGACAGGTCAAAGGAGGATTGGAAATCAAGCCCGGCGAGACCGTCGAGCTAAAGCCCGGCTCGCTTCACGTCATGTTCGTTGGCTTGAAAAAACCGCTCAGCGCCGGGGACCATTTCAAGGCGACGCTGGTCTTCGAAAAGGCCGGCACCGTGAGCGTCGACTACGACGTGCGCGCGATGGGGTCGGAACGTGGCGGCAGTATGCCTGGCATGAAGGGGCACTAACAATGTTGACCCTTGGATTCATTCCGGACATTGCCTCCCTGACAGCTCGAGTGGCTGGCCCAAGCGCCATCATAGCTCTGTCATCTTTCAATGCGTTCGCAGAGCCCGCGCAGATCGTCGCCATATCCGGGCGTGACCAGCTCGCGTTGCACGATCTCGCGACGGGTGCAGAGCTCGCCCGCTTCGATTCTCCCGGCGGGTCGAGCGATCTGCTCGTGCTCGGCAGCGGCGTCGCGCTGTCGAACCACACCGCCGGGAATGCAGTCGTCCTCGTCGACCTCAAGCGTCGTAGCGAAATCGGCCGGCTGCCCTCGTCGTCGCTTGGAGGCGTCCGTCCCGTGCACATGTATCTGAGCCCGGCGATCGAGGGGCGGCAGTACGCCGTCGTTCT
>CBFGVM010000586.1:0-2003 GCA_965652015.1 uncultured Alphaproteobacteria bacterium | reverse complement strand
GCGTCGTCGCTGAGAAACCGGCTCTCTTGCGCAAGCGCAATCCAGAACTCCCGGATATTGCTCAACGTCTCGCGGCGTATGGGATCAACAGTGATCCGAAGCGCCCGCTCGCAGTCCGCCGCCTTTTCCCAGGGGTCGATTTGAGGCATGCAAACCTCCGCTCGCGAAACCTCATATTTACCGGATTTCCCCCGGCCTTGCGAGCCTTGGACTTGGGGTTTTCCCCGCAGCCCACCATTCGCACAGAGGCTTCGCGCTCCTGCCCGATGCGGCGACTTTCCTGGCGGATCGCGGTCGCAGAGCGCTGCCGCATGTGATCGCACGCTGGAAAGGGCCATTCAGTCAGGGGTAGAGTGATGCGTAGGGATTCAGCGCGGGTCATATCATGCGTACTCTCATCGCTCTCGTCTCTGCGTTCTTGCCGAGCGCATCGCTTGCAGACAGCGTTCGCCACCTCAGCGTGCCCGAGCGCTTTTGGGGAACATGGGCGCCGAGCACGGATCTCTGCGCCGACCACAAGTCAGTCTTCGTTGTGTCGGCAAAAGGCTATACGGCGTCGGATGCGAGTTGCACGGTTCAATGGGTCACCGAAACGGCAGGTCGGGCCGGGCCGTTCTACTCCGCCCATATGCGTTGCTCCAATCCAGCCACGCCAAATGATTTCACCGAAGTCAACCGGATCATCGTGGCGAACGAGGACGGAAAGCTTTCGGCGGGCCCCGATTTCAATCAACTCAAGAACTACCTGCGCTGTCCGGCCAAATAGTGTTTCCTGAGACGAGGAGCGCGCATGCGTATCGGTTCTAGATCTGCCGCCGTTATCCCTTGCGCGGCGCTGCCCGCGATCCTGGTCGCGCTCGTGAGTGCGTGCCCCGCCGGTGCGCAAACGCCTTCGATCAATGAGCTCGTCTCCGCGGTGGTGCGGATCAATACCCACATCGCACCGGAGGGGCGGACGGTCCAAGGTTTGGGCCGCGAACGCGAAGGATCAGGCATCCTTATCGACAGCGACGGCCTCATTCTGACGATCGGCTATCTGATGGTCGAGGCCTACGCCGCCGAAGTCATCGACAATAACGGGCGGACCGTTCCGGCAAATGTCGTCGGCTACGACCACGAAACGGGCTTCGGCCTGTTGCGCACGATCGAACCGCTCAAACACAAGCCGATGCCGCTGGGCAAGTCCGCCGACCTGAAAGAAGGGGACCCGGTGCTGATCGCGAGCTTCGGCGGCCCCGCCATGGTCTCTGGCGCATATGTTGTAGGGAAGCGCGAATTCGCCGGCAGCTGGGAATACCTGCTCGACGAAGCGCTGTTCACGGCGCCGCCCCATCCGGCCTGGAGCGGAGCAGCGCTGATCAATCGCGAAGGCAAGCTCGTCGGGGTCGGCTCGCTCATTGTCGGCGACGCGGCTCGCGGCAGCGACAAGGCGCCTGGCAATATGTTCGTGCCGATCGACCGGCTGTCGCCGATCCTCGGCGACCTCATTTCGGCCGGCCGCACGCCCGGTCCGGGTCGGCCTTGGTTGGGTCTTACGACCGATGAGCTGCGCGGGCGGCTGTTCGTCAGCCGCGTGACGCCGGGCGGCCCGGCAGAGAAAGCCGGTATCAGTCGCGGCGACGTGATCGTCGGCGTCAACGGCGAGCCGCCGAAGGATTTGGCCGACTTTTACCGCAAGGTATGGGCGCAGGGCAGCGCGGGCGTCACCATCGCGCTCGATGTGTTGCAGGACAGCCAGGTGCGGCGCTTCGAGGTCAAGTCGGTCAACCGTCTCGACCATCTGAAGCTGAAATCGACGTTCTGACAGTCGGTTGACGAAAACATTTGAGAGTGCACATGAGCCGGCCGCCACCAAAGACCGTGCGGCGGCGCTTCTTCACGGGGCTCGGCCACGCTATTCATCTCGCCTGGCCGGTCCTATCCGCGATTCTGGCGGTTCAAGTTGCCCTGGGCCTGCTGATTGGCTGGCTCGAGGGCTGGTCTGTCGGCGACGCGATCTACTT
>CBFGVM010000585.1:0-2013 GCA_965652015.1 uncultured Alphaproteobacteria bacterium | reverse complement strand
TCATTGGGCAGGCTGCCCGGCGCAACCAACTTCACCTCACCGCCGAGCTTCGTCACCGCGCGCAATGTGGCGACGAGCGCCTCCTGCAAAGGCGCGGTCGGCGCGGCACATTCCGCCATCAATGTCATGGCATCCTGCTCGCCCGCGCGCGTAACCACCAGCCGCAATCGCCCGAGCCCCGGATGGCGTTTGCCGATTTCCGCCACCTGAGCGGGGTGCACGAACATGCCCTTGACCTTGCTGGTCTGGTCGGCGCGGCCCATCCAGCCCGCAAGCCGCATATTCGTGCGCCCGCAAGGCGAGCGGCCGGGCAGAACCGCGGAAAGATCGCCGGTCGCGAGCCGGATCATGGGATAGTCGGAGTTGAACGAGGTGACGACGACCTCGCCCACCTCGCCGGACTCGACCGGATCGCCGGTGCCCGGCCGCACAATCTCGACCAGCAGGGTTTCATTGACAATCATGCCTTCGCCGCCCTCGCTCTCGTAGGCGATCACTCCCAAATCGGCCGTCGCGTAGCACTGGCGCACCTCGACGCCGCGCGACGCCAATTCCCGGCGCAACGAGTTTGGCAACGCCGCGCCCGAGACGAGTGCGCGCCTGAACGAGGACGCGTCCTTCTCCGCCTTCGCCGCGGCGTCGAGCAGAACCTTCAAGTAATCCGGCGTGCCGAGATAGCTGCTCGGCTTGAAATGCGCGATCGCCTCGAGCTGCTGCTCGGTATTGCCGGTGCCCGCGGGAATGACCGCGCAGCCCAGCGCGTGCGCACCGGACTCCATCATGAAGCCACCCGGAGTGAGATGATAGGAAAAGGAGTTGTGCACGACGTCGCCCGACCTAAAGCCCGCGGCGAAAAGCGCGCGCGCCGCGCCCCAAAAATCTTTGCCTTTGCCCTGCGGCTCGAAAATCGGCCCCGGCGACATCAACAGCCGCCGCAGCTGAGCAGGCGCCGTGACGTTGAAGCCGCCGAACGGCGGGATCTCCTTCTGGCGCGTCACGAGCTCGGATTTGCGCAGCACGGGGAGCTTGGCGAGCTCCGCTCGAGAAGTCACGGCATCGATGCCGGCGAGTTGGGCTGCCCATCCCGGCGCACGCAAAGCAACCGCGATGAGATCGGGCAACCGGCTCGAAAATTCACGCTCGCGATCGTCGGGATCGCGGGTCTCGAGCGAATCGTAATGCTCGTAACGCATGGCCTCGCACTCATGCCTTCATGCGTCACGCCCAAGCCGTCTCACGGCGAAGTCGCTATGCCAGCCAACGCTTGCGGCGCCGGTAGTGCTTGCCCTCGCGGAACGATTTGCGCCGGTCTTCGGCGATGCCAAGATAGAACTCCTTGACATCCTCGTTCTCGCCCAGCGTCTTGGCGTCACCGTCGAGCACGACGCGGCCGTTCTCCAGCACGTAGCCATAGCGCGCGTACTTCAATGCCATCCGGGTGTTCTGCTCCGCGAGCAGGAATGAAACACCTTCTTTGACATTGAGGTCGCCGACGATCTTGAAAATCTCCTCGACGAGCTGCGGCGCGAGCCCCATCGAAGGCTCATCCAGTAGAATCATCTTCGGTCGCGACATCAGCGCCCGTCCGATTGCGCACATCTGCTGCTCACCGCCGGAGATGTAGCCGGCGGTGGCGCCACGACGCTCCTTCAGCCGCGGGAAATAGGAATAGACGAGGTCGAGGTCACGCCGGATGGCCGCACCGGCGTGGCCGCGCGTGAACGCACCCGTCAGGAGGTTCTCCTCGACCGTCAGGTGCGCGAAGCAATGCCGCCCTTCCATCACCTGGATGCAGCCGCGCCGCACCAGCTCATTCGGCGAGCGCGCATGCACCTCCTCGCCATCGAACACGATGGAGCCCTTGGTCACTTCCCCGCGCTCGGCGGACAAGAGATTGGAGATTGCCTTCAGCGTGGTCGATTTGCCGGCACCGTTGGCGCCAAGGAGCGCGACGATCTGGCCCTTGGGAACCGTAAGGGACACTCCCTTGAGCACGAGAATGACGTGATCGTA
>CBFGVM010000584.1:0-2021 GCA_965652015.1 uncultured Alphaproteobacteria bacterium | reverse complement strand
TCGTCCCTTACGCACCCGGCGGTTTGACCGACGTGGTTGCGCGTCTTTATGCCGAACAATTGCGACAGAGTGTCGGCCGGAACGTGTTCGTGGAGAACAAGCCGGGCGCCTCCGGCATCATCGCGATCGAGGAAATGGCCCGCGCGCGGCCGGACGGCCACACCCTCATGATCGGCAACATCTCGACCAATGCGCTGACGCCGGTCCTGCTCGCGAAGAAAATGAAAATCGATTACGAGCGCGACGTGCAGATCGTCGTCCCGTTGGCGGATGTCCCGGTCTTCTTTCTCGCGACGACGACGAACTTTCCGCCGCAGACGTTTGCCGACTTTCTCGCCTATGCCCGCGCCCACCCCGGCAAGGTCCGTTACGGCAGCGCCGGCGTCGGCAGCTACCAGCAGATCAATACCGAAATCCTCGCCAAGCGCACGGGTCTCGATCTCGTCCACATTCCCTTCAAGGGCGGCGGCGCCGAGATCCTCCGCGATCTCGCCAACGGCGATATCCAGGTGTCGTGGTTCAACATCACCAATCCGGTTGGAATGATGAAAGCGGGCCGCGTGCGCGCACTCGCGGTGGCGGCGGCGCAGCGGCTGGCGCAGCATGCGGACGTCCCCACGCTGGCCGAGGTTGGATTTCCCGGCATCCGCGCCGCGCAGTGGGTCGCGGCCTTCGCACCAGCCGGGGTCCCGGCCGACATCATCGCGACGCAGCACAAGGCGTTCGTCGCCGCGATGAGCGTACCCGAGATGCAGGAGGCTTTCGCCCGCGGCGGCATGCTGGTGCCGCGGGCATCCGCGCTCGCCGATCCAAAGGCCTGGCTGCGCGAGGAAATGGCGAGCTGGAAGCGCGATGTCGAGGATACCGGGATCGTCGTAGAAGAATGAGCCTGAAGATCGGAATCCTGCCGGGCGATGACATCGGCCTCGAAGTCGTTCCCGAATGCATCAAGGTGATGAAGGCTGCCGCGGCGCGCGAGCGGCTCGATATCGAGTGGCGGCCGCTCCCCATTGGCAAACAGGGACATGACGAGCACGGCCATACCCTTCCGGCGCTGACCGAACAGGCGTTGCGCGAGCTCGACGGCTGGATCATGGGTCCGATCGGGCACGCCGCCTATCCGCGCGGAGATCCGACCTGGGTGATGCCGCCGGTGCGCAAGAAATTCGATCTGTTTGCGGCGGTGCGCCCGGCGCTCTCCCACGCCGCGATTCCATCCATCCATAAGAACGTGGACATCGTGTTTCTGCGCGAGCTCACCGAAGGCCTGCTCTATTCCGAAACGGTCGTCGCCGGCTTGCCAGAGTTTCGGCCCAACGACGACATCACCGTCGCCATGCGCGTGATCACGCGCAAAGGATCGAACCGCGTCGCCCGCGAAGCCTTCGAAATCGCCCGCACCCGCGCACGCAAGAAGGTCACCGCCGCGCACAAGGAGCCGGTCTACCGGCTCGCATGCGGCATGTTCGCCGAGGAATGCCGCAAGGTTGCGCGCGACTACCCGGACGTGACCTTCGAAGAGATGATGATCGATTCGATTTCGATGAAGCTCGTGACCGCGCCACAGCAGTTCGACGTTTGACCCGGGCATCCATCGAGCGGAAGCGCTTCAATCGAAGTGGATGGATTGCCGGGTCAAGCCCGGCAATGACCCAGGACGGATTCAGCCCCATATCCGCGGCGGGAATGAACGCAGGTTCAATCCCGCAACGTCGCGAGCCCATTGCTGAGCACGAGATCATTACGCGAGACGACGCGGCACTGGAACGAGATGCGCTCGCCTTGCCGCCACATCTCGGTGCGGATCGTGTCGCCGGGAAAGACCGGCCGCGAGAACCGCGCCTCGATGCTTTTGAGCCGCTCCGGCCGGTACTCCGCGCAGGTGCGCAGGATCGCGCGCGCCGCAATGCCGAAGCTCGCCGCCCCGTGCAGAATGGGGCGCTCGAAGCCCGCGGCCTTGGCGCGCTCCGGGTCGGCATGCAGCGGATTCTCGTCCCCATTGAGGCGGTACAAGAGCGCAC
>CBFGVM010000583.1:0-2023 GCA_965652015.1 uncultured Alphaproteobacteria bacterium | reverse complement strand
ACCTTGTCGTTGCTCATGACAACACAGTCGTCGATTCGATGTCGTCTATTTAATAGAACTTTATTGCGCTGTACAGAACGTTCTGATAAACAGAATAACATTCTGTTAAACGGAATAAGCAGGATGGCCGATCTTCTCGCAGGCACGCGAGTGCTCGATTTGACCAACGTGCTCGCCGGGCCGTTCTGCTGCTATCAGCTGGCTCAGCTCGGGGCCGAGGTCATCAAGGTCGAGGTGCCGGGCTCCGGCGACCTGGCGCGCCAGCTCGGCGCCGATCCCGAACTCAATCACCGCGGGATGGGTGCGTCCTTCCTGGCGCAAAACGCAGGAAAACGTTCCATCACGCTCAATTTGAAATCGGCCAAAGGCCGTGACGCATTCTCTCGGCTGCTCGCCACGGCCGATGTCGTTGTCGAAAATTTCCGTCCCGGCGTGATGGAGCGGCTGGGGCTTGGCTACGCCTCGCTCAAATCCATCAAGCAAGACATCATCTACTGCGCGATCTCCGGCTTCGGCCAGGACGGACCGCTCAAGTTCAATCCCGCGTATGACCAGATCATCCAGGGGCTATGCGGGGTCATGAGCGTCACCGGAGACGCACAATCGGCGCCATTGCGGGTCGGCTATCCGGTCGCCGATACCATGGGAGGCATGACCGCCGCTTTTGCCATTGCCGCGGCCCTTGTTCGGCGCGGGCGCACGGGAGAGGGCGAGTTCATCGATGTGTCCATGCTGGAAGCCTCGCTTGTGGCCATGGGCTGGGCAGTCTCGAATTGGCTGGTCGCCGGCGTGAAGCCGCAGCCCATGGGGAACGAAAACATGACCGCGAGCCCCTCGGGCACGTTCCAGACCGGGGACGGGCTGTTGAACATCGCCGCGAACAAGCAGGAACAGTTCGAGACGCTGTGCCGGTTGATCGGCCGCGAGGAGCTCATCGCCGATCCGCGCTTTTCCGGCCGGGAGGATCGCAAGCGCCGCCGTCTCGAATTGAAGGCCGAGCTCGAACGCGCGCTTGCGGTGCGATCGGCGCAGGAATGGTCCGCGCTCCTCAACAAGCACGGCGTCCCCGCCGGGGAAGTCCTCGACGTGCCGGCCGTACTCGAGCATCCGCAGGTTCTCGAGCGAGGACTGCTCAAGACCTTCGAATCCGTGCCGAACATCGATCGTCCGGTGCGCGTCGTGCGATCCGGTTTCCGCCTGGCGAGCGGCGATCCGGAACCCGCATCGCCGCCGCCCACGCTCGGGGCCGATACCGGCGATCTCCTCGGCGAACTCGGCTTCTCCAAGCGCGAGATCGATGAGCTCGCGCGCGAAGGTGCGATATGAGCAGCAGCACATCTGCGCCTGGCGACACGCCGGAGAATTGGTGGTCGACGTCGATCGTCGAGATGAAGCCGGGGATCATCCGCTACCGCGGCTATGCGGTCGAGGAGCTGATCGGCCGCATTGGCTTTGCCGAGATGGTTTATCTCATGACGCGCGGCGAGCTTCCCGATCCGGCTTGCGCCAAGCTGCTCGAGGCCGCGCTGGTGGCAGCGGTGGACCACGGCCCGCAGGCGCCATCGATCGCAGCCGCCCGAATGGCGATCACCTGCGGGGTCGGTATCAACAATGCCATGGCCTCGGCGATCAACATGCTCGGCGACGTGCATGGCGGAGCCGGCGAGCAATGCGTCACGCTTTATAATGCGATCGCCGCGCGCATAGGCAGCGGTCCGAGCAGCGAGGCGCAATTGGCGCAAGCCGTAAGGTCTGAAATGAAGGCGCTCCTCGAAGCGGGTGTCCGGTACGTTCCCGGCTTCGGCCATCGCTTTCACCCTCGCGATCCGCGTGCGCCGCGGTTGCTCGCCCTAGTCGATGATGCCGCTGCCGGCGGCGCGGTGAGTGGACGCTTTGCCGGAATCGGCCGGGCGGTGGAGGCAGAACTTGCGGCGCAGAAGGGACGGCCCGTGCCGATGAACATCGACGGCGCCACCGGCGTCATTTTCGCGGAACTCGGCTTCCCGCCGGCGCTCTGCCGCGG
>CBFGVM010000582.1:0-2025 GCA_965652015.1 uncultured Alphaproteobacteria bacterium | reverse complement strand
GATGATCGAGTCGATCGAGGGCAAGCGCGGCCTGCCCCGGCACCGCCCGCCTTACGTGGCGCAGGTCGGCCTGTTCGGCCGCCCCACCCTCGAGCAGAACGTCGAGACGCTCTATTGGGTGCGCGACATCGTCGAGAAGGGCGCGCAATGGTTCACCTCGCATGGCCGGCGCGAGCGTAAGGGACTGCGCAGTTTTTCGGTATCGGGCCGGGTCAAGAAGCCGGGCGTGGTGTTGGCGCCCGCCGGCATCACCGCGCGCGAGCTGATCGAGGAGCATTGCGGCGGGATGCAGGAGGGCCACCGGTTCAAGGCTTATCTACCCGGCGGCGCCTCCGGCGGGATCCTCCCGGCGGCGATGGCCGATGTGCCGCTCGACTTCGGGACGCTGGAACAATACGGCTGTTTCGTAGGCTCGCACGCGGTTGTCGTTCTCTCCGACAAGGACGATATGAAAGCGGTGGCGCTCAACCTGATGCGCTTCTTCGAGGACGAAAGTTGCGGGCAATGCACGCCGTGCCGGGTGGGAACCGAAAAGGCGGTCAAGCTGATGGCAACCGGTCCCTGGGACAAGGCCTTGTTGACGGAACTCTCGGACGCCATGCGCGATGCCTCGATTTGCGGGCTCGGACAAGCGGCGCCCAACCCGTTGCTGAGCGTGTTCAAGTATTTTCCGGAGGAGCTGGAGAAGCCGCTCGGGAGTTGGTGATGAAGATGCCGCAACGCATTCAGGTGTCGTCCCCGCACAAGCGGGGACCCATAACCTCCGTCGGTGGTCATGGGTCCCGGCTCGCGCTCGCTACGCTCGCTTGGCCGGGACGACAGGCGCAAAGGCGATCGCAATGAGTACTAAAGCAAACGGCAAGCCCAACAACACCTTCACCATCGACGGTCGCGAGCTCGACATCCGCGCCGGCGAGACCATCTTCCGCGCCGCGCGCCGCCTCGGCATCAAGCTGCCGCACCTGTGCTACTTGCCCAAGCCCGGCTACCGCCCCGACGGCAACTGCCGCGTCTGCATGGTGGAGATCGAGGGCGAACGGGTGTTGGCGGCGAGCTGCATCCGCACGCCGACGCCAGGCATGCAGGTCAAAACGCAGACCGATCGCGCCAAAACGGCACGGCGCATGGTCGTTGAGCTGTTGCTGACCGACCAGCCGCCCAAGGATGTGGCGCACGATCCGCAATCGGAGTTCTGGCTGACCGCGCAACGACAAAACGTCGCGACGAGCCGGTTTCCGCGCCGCGCGGCGCCGGTCCCCGACCGCAGCCCTCCGGCAATGGCGGTCAACCTCGACGCCTGCAGCCAGTGCAATCTCTGCGTCCGCGCCTGCCGCGAGGTACAGGTCAACGACGTGATCGGTATGGCCGGTCGCGGCTATGGCGAAAAGATCGTGTTCGACTTCGACGACCCCATGGGGAATTCGACCTGCGTCGCCTGCGGCGAATGCGTGCAGGCCTGCCCGACCGGCGCGCTGATGCCCGCAACGCTGGTCGACGACGCGAACGTGCGCACCCAGTTTCCGGACCGCGAGGTCCACAGCGTATGCCCCTATTGCGGCGTCGGCTGCCAGCTCACCTATCACATCAAGGACGACAAGCTTCTCTACGTGAGCGGCCGCAACGGGCCCGCCAACGAAAACCGGCTCTGCGTCAAGGGTCGTTTCGGCTTCGACTATGTGAGCCATCCGCATCGGCTTACGCAGCCGCTGATTCGCAAGGACGGCATACCCAAGCACGCCCACGACAGCGTCGATCCCGCCAATCCCTGGACGCATTTCCGCCCCGCCACCTGGGAAGAAGCGCTCGACCGCGCCGCCGCGGGGCTGAAAACGATCCGCGATCGCGACGGCTCGCAGGCGCTCGCCGGCTTCGGCTCGGCCAAGGCCTCGAATGAGGAGGCTTATCTCTTCCAGAAGCTGGTGCGCGCCGGTTTCGGCACCAACAACGTCGACCACTGCACGCGGCTGTGTCACGCCTCCTCGGTCGCGGCGCTGCTCGAGACGATCGGCTCGGCCGCGGTCACCG
>CBFGVM010000581.1:0-2041 GCA_965652015.1 uncultured Alphaproteobacteria bacterium | reverse complement strand
CATATCAAGGAGGGGAAGGTGCGGGCGCTTGCGGTCGCCAGCCTCAAACGCACCGCGGTCCTGCCCGACATTCCGACGATCGACGAGCTCGGGATCAAGAATTTCGACGCCACCACCTGGCACGGGCTGGTTGCGCCGGCGCAGACGCCGAAAGAGATAATGGCAACACTCAATCGCGCGTTCGCGGCTGCGCTCGCTGATCCGGACGTCAAGAAATCGCTCGCCCACCTCGGCGTCGATATCATCGGTGTCACGCCGGAAGCGTTCGCCGCCTACATCAAATCGGAAATTTCCAAATGGACCGCGATCATCAAGGCTTCGGGGGCGAAGATCGATTGAGGCATGGCGAATGCACAAACCCCTTTCCTAGTCATTGCCGGGCTTGACCCGGCAATGCATCGCCTTGCGAAAAAAGCATTCTGGCTTCTTGCGAAGGGCGATGGACCCGCGGGTCAAGCCCGCGGGTGACGACATGAGTTGGCGCACGTCAAGGGATCCCGCATGAACACCATCGACCGACCGACCGCTCGCCTCGCCCGCAACGTCCGCCGCCTGGGTCATCTCGATCTCGCCGGCGGCGGGCAGGTAACGGTCAGCGGCTCCCATGCCTTTGTCGGACACATTCCCAATCCGGATCATCTCGGCACCTCGATCATCGATATCGCCGATCCGCGCAAGCCGCGCCTAGTCGCCACGATCACGCTCGACGATCACGAGTCGCACAGCCACAAGGTTCGCGTCGCCGGTGACATCATGGTCGTCAACCACGAGCGCAATATGAGCAAGATGGGCCGCCGCGCGGAGGAGCTGCCGGCGGTGCGCTGCGCGCTCACCCAAGCGCTCGGGCGCGAGCCCACGCGCAAGGAAATCGCCGCCAAGATGGAGGTGAGCGAGGGCGACCTGGCAACGCTCGAAGATTTCGAGCGGCGCGGCTATCACAACGGCGGCTTCAAGATCTACGACGTATCCAATCCCGTGCAGCCGAAGCTCGTCTGCTACCAGAAGACCGGCGGCATCGGCGTGCACCGCTTCGACATGGACGAGCGCCACGCCTACATCTCGACGGAGATGCAAGGATACGTCGGCAACATCCTCGTCATCTATGACCTGCGCGACCCGGTAAGGCCGCAGGAAGTCTCACGCTGGTGGATGCCCGGGCAGCATGTCGCGGGCGGTGAGGCGCCGAGTTGGTCGGGCCGGCGGCATCGCCTGCACCATGCGCTGCGCTTCGGGGACGAGATGTGGGCGAGCTGCTGGCACGGAGGGTTCTGGGTGGTCGACGTGTCCGATCTGGCGCGGCCGAAGAGCGTCGGCAACTATAATTACCATCCGCTGTTTCCGGAGCCGACGCACACGGTATTGCCGCTGCCGGGCCGCATCGAGGGCCGGCGCATCGCGGTTGCGATCGACGAGGAGGATCAGGCGCTGAGCGCGGGCGAGGAGGAGGCGCGGCGCGGGCGCGCGCATGCCTGCCTGTTGACCTTCGATGTCAGCGATCTCGCCGCCATCAAGCCGCTTGCGCAATTTCAGGTGAGCGAGCTCGATTCGCCGTTCAGCCGCACGCGCGGCGCCCGGTTCGGTGCGCATCAGTTCTGCGAACGCGTGACCGGTACCGTCGTGCATGCCGTCTGGTTCGGCGGCGGATTGCGGATCATCGACGTCGCTGATCCGCTGCGCCCGTGCGAGCTCGGCTATTTCATCCCCGAGCCCGTGGCGGGCCGACCCGCGCCGCAGAGCAACGACGTCGCGCTCGACGCGCGTGGGTTGATCTACATGATCGATCGGCACGTCGGCTTCGACGTTTTGGAACATGAAGGGTCGCGATAGCCCCTATAATGCGAGCATCCGATCAGCGGACGAGGCCCCTGCGCAAACCGGTCGTCCTGTCGCCAAGCCTTATGCGCTCGACGACTGCTCCGCGTGATGCGGCCACGGGACAGGCGAGTGGAAAAAGAATGCACGGCCGCTGAACTGGGCGCGTCAGATCACTGTGTAGATTGATAGAACGCTTTGGCGTCGGTGCTGAAGGCCCTGCGCGAGT
>CBFGVM010000580.1:0-2042 GCA_965652015.1 uncultured Alphaproteobacteria bacterium | reverse complement strand
GAGGCGATGCGCAAAGCGGCGGAGTAACGGTGGTGGCGGAACCCCTTGGCGCCGAATCTCAACCTCGCGGCTCCCTCCTTTGGGGGCCGCTCAGTCGATTCGGGCTCGCAGTCGCCGTCGTCACTGCCGCGCTCGACCAGGCGAGCAAGCTCTGGCTCCTGTTCGAACTCGACCTTGGGGCACGCGGCCCACTCACGCTGGCACCCTTTCTCACGCTCAGCCTCACCCGGAATACTGGCATCAGCTATGGCCTGTTCCCGCAGGAGGGGCCGATGGGACAATGGGTTCTGCTGGCGCTGAAGGCGATCGCGGTGGTTTTGCTGTGGATTTGGCTGTCGCGGACGACCTCGCGGCTCGCCGCGCTGAGCCTTGGCCTCATCATCGGCGGGGCGATCGGCAACGCCATCGACCGCATCGCCTATGGCTGGGTGGTGGATTTCGTGCTGTTTCACATCACGACGGCCAATTTCAGCTTCAATTGGTACGTTTTTAACCTGGCCGACGTGGCGATCGTTGCCGGGGTGATCGGGCTGTTGTTCGAGACCCTGGTCGGGCCTGGCGCCGCAAAAGCGCCCTGATCGCGACCACAATAGCCCCCGGGGAGACGGTACATTCTGCCGTCATTTGAGGGGGATAGCCAATGCGGGACCAAACTCCGAAGCGCCCGCGGCGCCTCGCGGCCGCCGCGCTCATCACGCTGGCCATGGCGCTGGCGTTGGGCGGTGGCGCGCGCGCTGAAGACGACGACGAGAATGTGCCGCTCGATACCAAGCTGTGGCGCCAGTTCATGAAGGACCTCGGCCTGCAAAGGGACGGCGACCGGACGATCGACTACCGCGAGCGCGCACCGCTGGTGGTGCCGCCCAGCCGAAATCTGCCGCCGCCACTCAGCGACGATGAGGTGACCGCCAAAACTACGGCATGGCCGAAGGACCCGGACGTCAAACGCCGCAAGGACCAAGCCGCGGCCGAGAAAGCGCGGCTCAAAGGCAACCTGTCCGCTGAAGAGCAAGCACGAGCCCTGCGCCCGGATGAGCTCGACAAGCCCGGCCGCGCGGCGAAAGGCAGCGACGCCAAGGGCGCCGGCAAGACCGCCGAGGAGTCGTCCCGTCCGATGATGCCCTCCGAGCTCGGCACCAAGACGAAGAAATTGTTCGGCTCGATCATGTCGTCCTTTACGCCGCAGCAACCGGAGGCCGAGCCGTTCACCGGCGAGCCGTCGCGCGACAGCATGACCGCCCCGCCCACCGGCTACCAGACCCCGTCTCCCAACTATCCCTACGGGATCGGCGTGCAGGACAAGCGCGGCAAGGCGCCCACGCTCGAGAGCCGGGTGGAACCCGCGCGTTGACACCGGACCTTGCGCGACAACGCGTCCCATACACATTTGACCGCAAGCGGTTGAGGTTTGCTCTCGCGTTCTGCGGCCGGAACGTGCATCGTGGGGGCGACAGCTAGTCCCACGAGAGCGAATTCGTGCCCAACAAACTAATCCTTCCCATCGCCGCCCTTGCCTGCGCGGTGCTCGCCGGTGCGGCGCATGCTCGCATCGGCCAGGTCACCAACTTCACCCTACCGAACGGGCTCGAGGTCGTGGTCATTCCCGATCATCGCGCGCCGGTCGTGACCCACATGGTCTGGTACAAGGTCGGCTCCGCCGATGAGACGCCGGGCAAGTCGGGTCTCGCCCATTTCCTCGAACATCTGATGTTCAAGGGCACCGAGAAGAATCCGTCCGGGCGCTTCTCGCAGATCGTCGCCACCATCGGCGGACAGGAGAACGCGTTTACGTCGGCCGATTACACCGGCTACTTCCAGCGGGTGCCGCGCGACCAACTCAAGGCAATGATGGAGTTCGAAGCCGACCGAATGACCGGATTGGTGCTCACCGACGACGTGGTGCGGCCCGAGCTCAATGTCGTGCTGGAAGAGCAGAACATGCGGGTCGGCAATAATCCCGGCGCACGACTCGGCGAGCAGATGGATGCGGCGCTCTACCTCAACCATCCCTACGGCAGGCCGGTCATCGGCTGGCGCCACGA
>CBFGVM010000579.1:0-2043 GCA_965652015.1 uncultured Alphaproteobacteria bacterium | reverse complement strand
TCGCCGAGCTGATCGTTCTTGTAGTAGAATTCGATAATGGAGCGCGGCAGCTGCGTGCCCTCGTCGAGCCCGAGCCGCTGCGACAGCGAGCCCGCCGCAACGTTGCGCACCACGATTTCGAGCGGAATGATTTCCACCTCGCGGATCAACTGCTCGCGCATGTTGAGCCGCCGGATGAAGTGGGTCGGCACGCCGATGTCGTTCAAGTGCTGGAAGACGTATTCGGAAATGCGGTTGTTGAGGACGCCTTTGCCCTCGATGACATCGTGTTTCTTCGCATTGAAGGCGGTCGCATCATCTTTGAAGTGCTGAATCAGCGTTCCGGGCTCAGGGCCTTCGTAGAGGACCTTGCCCTTGCCTTCATAGATGCGGCGACGGCGGCTCATCGGCGTGTACCGTGGTTTGTCCATCTGGCGACCGTGGCTCCGGTTCGAGGTGATGTCCGCGGCGACGGCGCGTGGCGGCTCGACGAAAACGCGTCCACGGCGGAAAGGCTAGCCGATCGGGGTCACCAGCACAATCGCGGCGAACAGTTTTGTCGTGGCTGTTCCACCGGCGGTGCGAATCAGTTCTTCGGTTGCCTTGACCATCGCGTCCCGCTATGCAAGGCGGCGCGATCGGTTCGCCGCCGGCTGTTGAAATCGCGAGAATGCGTCGACGGCGTGCCGTACGGGCCCAGCGACCGATGCGCGAGAAGCGGCTGCGCGAAGAGCGAGAAGGCAATGACCACATTCGACAAGCGCGAGGAAGGCTTCGAGAAGCAGTTCGCTCGCGACGAGGAACTGCGATTCAAGGCGACCGCCCGTCGCAATAAATATCTTGGCCTGTGGGCGGCGCAGAAGCTCGGCCTCTCCGGCGCCGAGGCCGACGCTTATGCGAAGGAAGTCGTGCTGGCGGATTTCGAGGAAGCCGGCGACCACGACGTGTTCCGTAAAATCCGCAAGGATTTCGATGCCAAGGGCGTCAAGGACTCCGATCACCAAATTCAGCGCACGATGGTCGACCTGATGGCGAAAGCGATCGAGGAGATCAAGACCGGCCGCTAAGGATGTCTCTGGCTCGCGGGCGTCCACTCAGGGCCGTGAGTTACAATCTGACGTTCCGTCATCGCCCGCCGACGCGACCGGTCACAACAAGGACGTCGCATGACCACCGCAACCGCCTTCTCCCTCGCGCGCCGGCTCAAGGCCGGCGAGACCGTCCACAGCGGCTGGTGCGGCCTGCCCGCCCCGATCGTCGCCGAGCTCGTCGGCCGCGAAGGCTTTCCCGCGGTCACCCTCGATGCGCAACACGGGTTATGGGACACCGCTTCGCTGCTCGCCGGCATCGCCCAGATACGCCAGGGTGGCGCAGCCGCGATCGTGCGCATTCCAGTGGGCGAGTTCGCAACGGTCAGCCGCGCGCTCGATTTCGGCGCCGAAGGCATCATCGCGCCCATGATCAACACGCCGGCCGATGCCCGCGCGTATGTCTCGTTTGCAAAATTCCCGCCGCTCGGGGAGCGCAGCTGGGGGCCGCACCGCGCGACCACCCTCGCCGGCATGCCGGACCAGAAGGTTTATCTGCGCGAAGCCAACGCGCTCGTCGTCACTTTCGCCATGATCGAGACGCGAACCGCGCTTGAGAATGTCGAGGCCATCGCGGCCACGCCCGGCATCGATGCGCTTTTTCTGGGTCCCGCTGACCTCTCGATCGCGCTCAGCAACGGCGCCGATGTCGATCCCATGTCGCTCGACGTCGATCGCGAGATCGACCGCATCATGGGCGCGGCGCACAAGGCCGGCAAAGTCATGGGCGCTTATTGCCATTCGGTCGAGCGCGCGGTCGCGCTCGCCAAGCGCGGCGTGCGCTTCCTCGCGGTCGGCAGCGACATGGGCTTTTTACGCGCCGGCGCCGCCGCAGCGCTGAAAGCGTTGAAGAGCTGATCCCACCTTCGTCGTCCCCGCGCACCCATGACCACCACCTCTGGGATATGGGTCCCCGCTTGCGGATTCCTCTGCGAAATTGTGCTTGGCGCAAGGGGTGATTCGGTGATTCCGTCGT
>CBFGVM010000578.1:0-2048 GCA_965652015.1 uncultured Alphaproteobacteria bacterium | reverse complement strand
CCGGGCGAGGTCACGGCAAGGGGCATAGATGCGTGGCATTCTTCTCGCGGGCGGCAGGGCGACCCGCCTCCATCCGATAACCAAAGCCATCTCGAAACAGCTCCTTCCGGTCTACGACAAGCCGATGATCTATTATCCTTTGTCCGTGCTCATGCTCGCCGGCATCCGAGACATTCTCGTCATCTCGACGCCCAGCGATTTGCCTCAATTTCAAAAGCTGCTGGCCGACGGCAGCCAATGGGGCATCAGGCTCAGCTATGCGGAACAGTCGCACCCGGATGGAATCGCACGCGCCATCATTATCGCCGGCGATTTTCTCGGCGGCGATTCGTCGTGCCTGATTTTGGGCGACAATCTTTTTTACGGCGGAGGACTCACCCCCTTGCTCAATCGCGCAACTGCACGCACCAGCGGAGCTACCGTCTTCGCCTATCGCGTCAGCGACCCGCAGCGCTATGGCATCGTGAACTTCGACGCTACCGGACGCGCAGCGAGCCTCGAGGAGAAGCCGGCGGCTCCGAAGTCCAACTACGCGCTCACCGGCCTCTACTTCTACGACGGCGAGGCTCTCGACATGGCGACGCGTCTGCGGCCATCGCCGAGAGGCGAACTGGAGATCACGGACCTCAACCGCGCTTATCTCGAACGCGGCAAGCTCACCGTCGAACACATGGGGCGCGGAATCGCTTGGCTCGACACCGGCAGCCCAGATGCCCTCATACAGGCCGCCAATTTCGTTCAGATCGTCGAACAGCGGCAGGGCCTCAAGATCGCCTGTCTCGAGGAGGTAGCGCTCAATCTCGGCTATATCGACATGGATCAGGTCCGCATTCTGGCGAGGCCGATTGCGAATACGGAGTATGGTCGGTATCTCCTTCATCTGTCCGAAGGCCGCAACGTCTCATCATAACGTCCTTGGATATCGCAGCCGCCGTGGGACCCCGGTGGGTCTTTCCTTTGGGGCTGTATTCGGGCTGACATGAGCAATGACGTCATAGTGGTGACCGGAGGCGCGGGCTTTATCGGATCGGCGGTCATTCGCCATCTGATTCGCGAGGGCGGAGTGGACGTCGTCAATGTCGACGCGCTCACTTATGCCGCCAATCCCGCGAGCCTCGCGGAAGTGGAGGGGCACCCGCGGTACCGTTTCGAGTGCGTCGACATCCGCTCCGCCGCGGAGGTCGAGCGCATCTTCGGCACGTATCGTCCGACGGCGGTGCTTCATCTTGCGGCCGAGACGCACGTCGACCGCTCGATCGCCGATCCGCACGTTTTCGTCGAGACCAACGTGGTCGGAACCGCGACGCTGCTGGAGACCGCGTGCCGCTACTGGCGCTCACTGCCCCCTGCGGCCCAAACACGGTTCCGCTTGCACCATGTCTCCACGGACGAGGTCTTCGGCTCGCTCGGACCGACCGGGATCTTCAACGAGGACTCGCCCTACCACCCCAGTTCGCCGTACGCCGCCAGTAAGGCCGGCGCCGACCATCTGGTGCATGCCTGGCACAGGACGTATGGCCTGCCGATCATCATCAGCAACTGCTCGAATAATTTCGGCCCGTACCAGTATCCCGAGAAATTCATTCCCTTGATGACGCTGAGCGCGCTTCGGGGCCAGCCGATGCCGATCTACGGCCGCGGCGACAACGTTCGCGACTGGCTGTTCGTGGACGATCACGCGCGCGCGCTGGCGATGATCCTGCGCAGCGGCCGGATCGGGCACTGCTATAACGTCGGCGCCGACAACGAGCGACGCAATATCGACGTCGCCGCCATGATCTGCGATTTGGTCGATGAATTGGCGCCGCCGCTGCCCGGACGCAAGTCGCGACGCGAATTGATGACGTTCGTCGCCGACCGACCCGGCCACGACGCGCGCTATGCCATCGATGCGAGCAAGATTCGCGACGAGCTCGGCTGGAAACCGCAGGAGACATTCGAGTCCGCGCTGCGCCGCACCGTCGAGTGGTACCTTGCGAATGAGGCTTGGTCGGGCCCGCTGCGACTAAGAACGAGCGCTGCCTTCTCCGTGTGACTGCAATCAGCTT
>CBFGVM010000577.1:0-2054 GCA_965652015.1 uncultured Alphaproteobacteria bacterium | reverse complement strand
ATCCCGCACTCGATGGCTTTACATCCTAGCCAGCGACTCTCCATGAGCCGCGGTCACCGCTCGGGCTTCCCATATCCGCCTGCGGTCGGCGGCTGGATGATGATCGCCTCGCCGGCATCGATCACCGTCGCATCGCAGCCCTCGAGCCTCTCCATGCGGCCATCCTTTCGCCGCACCCAGTTCTCGCCGATCTGGCCTGCTTCGCCTCCAGCCAGGCCGAACGGCCGCACGCGGCGGTGGCCCGACAAAATCGTGCACTCCATTTTCTCCAGAAAACGAATGGTGCGGCGCACGCCATCGCCGGCATTCCATCGGCCGCGCCCGCCCGAACCTTTGCGGATGTGGAAATCCTCGAGCACCACCGGATAGCGGAACTCGAGCACTTCCGGATCGGTCAACCGCGTGTTGGTCATGTGGGTGTGCACGGCGTCGGTGCCGGGAAAGCCCGGGCCCGCCGGCGAGCCGGAGCAGATCGTCTCGTAGTATTGGTATTTGTCGTTGCCAAAATTGAGATTGTTCATGCTGCCTTGGGCGGCGGCGAGCGCGCCGAGCGCGCCGAACAGGCAGTTGGTCACGGCCTGCGACGTTTCCACATTGCCGGCGACGACTGCGGCGGGATAAGTCGGCGACAGCATCGACTGCTTGGGAATGCTGATGTTGATCGGCCGCAGGCAGCCTCCGTTCATCGGGATCTCGTCGTCGACCATGACGCGAAAGATGTAAAGGACGGCGGCGCGCGTCACCGGTTCGGGCGCGTTGAAATTGCTGTTCTGCTGCGGCGACGTCCCGGTGAAATCCACCGTTGCCTCGCGCTTGTCCTTGTCGACGCGTATTTTGACTTTGATCCAGGTTCCCTGGTCCATCTCGTATTCGAACGAGGCATCGTGGATGCGGTCGATGACGCGGCGGACGCTCTCGGCCGCGTTGTCCTGCACGTGCTGCATGTAGGCCTTCACTACGGGCAGCGTGAAGTACGCGACCATTTTATGCAGCTCCTGCACTCCCTTCTCGTTGGCCGCGATCTGCGCCTTGATGTCGTTGATGTTCTGCAGCGGATTGCGGGCGGGATACTTGGCGCCGGTGAGAAGATCGTAGAGTGCCTGCTCACGGAAACGGCCGCGCTCCACCAGCTTGAAATTGTCGATATAGACGCCTTCCTCCTCGATGGTCGTCGCATTCGGCGACATCGAACCCGGCGAAATGCCGCCGACGTCGGCGTGGTGCCCGCGCGAGGCGACCCAGAACAAGAGTTCTCCGCCGGCCGCATCGAAAACCGGCGTGCATACGGTGATGTCGGGCAGATGCGTGCCGCCGTTATAGGGCGCGTTGATGACATAGACGTCGCCCGGCGCGATCTTGCCCTTGTTCTCGCGAATGACGGTCTCGACCGCGCGGTCCATGGAGCCGAGATGCACCGGCATGTGCGGCGCATTGGCGACGAGCGTGCCGTCGGCCGCGAACACCGCGCAGGAGAAGTCGAGCCGCTCCTTGATGTTCACCGAATAGGCGGTGTTCTGCAGCGCCACGCCCATCTGCTCGGCGATCGACATGAACAGGTTGTTGAACACCTCGAGCATGACCGGGTCGGCCGCGGTGCCAATCGCGCTCTCCCGCTTGAGCGGCACGACGCGGGTCAGCACGAGGTGGTTCTTGGCGGTGATCTCGGCCTCCCAGTCGTCCTCGACCACCACCGTCTGATGCGGCTCGATGATGATGGCGCAACCGCGCACGCGCTGGCCGGGCGCAAGCTGCGCGCGGGTGAACACCACCGCCTCGCGCCATTGCCCGCGCGAATAGAAACGGGTGCGGCGCGTGGGAGCGGGCAGGGGGTCGTGCGTCGTCGGCAGCACCGGCTCGCTGAATTTCGCGCCGCCCCCGACCGCCTCGACCGACACCGCTTCGACCACCAGCTCCTTCGTCTCGTCGATGAATCCGAAACGCGATTTGTGCGCGGCCTCGAAGGCGGATTTCATCTTCTCCAACGTCATTCCGGACGGCGCCGGCTCGCCCGCAATGACGGAATAGGCCGGCACCACCAGCGCGGTGTCGGTTCC
>CBFGVM010000576.1:0-2083 GCA_965652015.1 uncultured Alphaproteobacteria bacterium | reverse complement strand
CCCACGGCCAGGGCCACGAGACGATCTTCAAGCAGATCATGTGCGACCGCCTCGGGCTAGACCCGGACGAGGTGCACTATATCCAAGGCGACACCGACCAGGTCTTCGTCGGCGAAGGCACCGGCGGCTCGCGCTCCGCTACCATCGGCGGATCGGCGGTCGATGCGGCCGCCGAGCGGATCATCGCCAAGGGCAAGGCGATCGCCGCCCACCTCCTCCAAGTCGAGGTCGCCGAGATCAACTTTGCCGAGGGCGTGTTCTCCAGCCCAAAAACCAATCGCACGCTGACGATCAAGGACGTAGCGAAGGAGGCGATGGAGCCGACCAGTCTGCCCAAAAGCATGGATGTTGGGCTTATTGCGACTGCGACTTACGTTGCGCCGGTGCAAAATTTTCCCAACGGCTGCCACATCTGCGAGCTCGAGATCGATGAGGACACCGGCGAAGTCGAGATCGTGCGCTACAGCGTCGTGGACGACGTCGGCACCGTGATCAATCCGCTGCTCCTGAAAGGGCAGATCGTGGGCGGGGTCGCGCAAGGCATCGGCCAGATTTTGATGGAGGACATCAAGTTCGACGGCGACGGCCAAAACCTGACCGGATCGTTCATGGACTATGCCATGCCGCGGGCGGACGACATCAGCGCGGTCGAGGTCAAGAGCAATCCGGTGCCGACGAGGACCAATCCGCTCGGAGTCAAGGGCGCCGGCGAAGCCGGCTGCGTCGGCGCCATGCCCGCGGTCGCCAACGCGCTGGTGGATGCGCTCTCCCATCTCGGCGTGCGCCACGTCGAAATGCCGGCAACCCCGGAGCGGCTCTGGCGCGCGATGCGCGACGGCCACGCGAAGTGACAGGCAAGCCAGCTGATTAGTTTCATCCGTCGTCCCCGCGCACAGCGCGTCGAAGACGCGCGTAAATGCGCTTATGCTGGGGACCCATATTCCAGAGGCGGTGATCATGGGTCCCCGCTTTCGCGGGGACGACAGTTACAACACCGCCAAGATTGGGAGGAGCTATGAAGAAATCGTTCGTTCGCGGCACTTGGCAGGTCAAGCGCGCGTTCTCGCCTTGCGTCATCACTGAGGGCGCAGGCCGGACCATCTACATCGCCGGGCATACCGGCCAGGTCGACGACTCCGGCAAATCGCTCGCCGGCGACTTCGACGCCCAGTTCAAGCAGACGTTCCGCAACATCGAGAAGACGCTCGCCGAGGCGGGCGCAAAGCTCGCCGACATGGTGACGATGACGGTGTTCCTCATCGATGCGCGCTATACCACGCGCATGACCGAGCTGCGCACGGAGCTGTTCGGGAAGGACTTCCCGGCGAGCGCCGCGATCACCGTTCAGGGCTTCGCGCAACCGGAGATGATGATCGAGGTGCAGGGAATTGCGGTGACGGCATAGAAGCCGAGGGCGGTTGGCGTAGAAGTGCCCCTTAATCCGTGCTGTCCAGTAGTGGTCAATGTGCGGTTAGCGCAACGCGCGCGCTCCCGCCCTGCCGCTTGCCCTTATTGTAAGCCCACGGCTTGCTCGATTTGTCGCGCCCGGACTGCTTCGCTGCCCTGAGCGCGACCGGGCCCACATTCGCGAGGAATGCCTTTTCGTGGGCGCGCGTGAGGACCTCGATCGCCTGTTTCAACGACACCCATTTCACGGCCTTGATGTCGTCCATAAGCTCGCGCTTACGCCCGCCGACGGCTCGCATGTGCCAAAACTGTACGATCTTCATCCGGCCATCGACCGCATACAACATCGAACCAAGGAAACCGTGCACCGAAACCTCGTGTCCGGTTTCTTCCAACACCTCTCGTCTGGCTGCAGCAAGCGCACGCTCGCCCGGATAGAGCTTGCCCTTTGGCAGGACCCAGGACTTGTCCTTGCGCAGTCGCACGATTGCGATACGCGGTCTGGAGCCTTTTCGAACGACAATCCCGCCCGCAGCCAGAATCGGCGCGCGGGCCTCCAGCGAATCAGTCATGTCGATCTTCCCCGACGAACGCGCGCCGAGCGAGCGACCGCTCGCGCTCAGTCTCCCGATGCATGGCTTTTCCCTTGATCGTGTGCGCCGCACATACTCGCGTG
>CBFGVM010000575.1:0-2088 GCA_965652015.1 uncultured Alphaproteobacteria bacterium | reverse complement strand
TGAGTTTGTTGGCCATGCTACAAGACCTCGATAAGCTCGACGAGGGCGAGGGTGTTCGGGGCTTGGTTCTGGTAACCTGTCGCCCGGTTCGGCGTGTCGGCTTCGGCCGTCCCCGGATTGGAGAAGGCGTCGGCGCCCGTCAGCGCGCCGAAGCGCACGTTGGCTTCGTCGGGCGTGCTGCTGATGTCGAAAGCGACGAGCAGGTCCTGGGTGAAATCGAGCGCATAATTCACCGGTCCGACAATCACCGCGGTGTTCGCTGCGATGGTCACGCCCGATGCGACCTCGGTGAGATCCGGCGCGGAGTCATAGGGATCATCGCCGGCCGGGTCGGGCTGGGAGATGAAGACCTTGTCGAGCGTCACGCTGTCCGTAGTTGGGCCGCGCAGGAGGATGCGCACCTGGGTGGGGGTGGTGCCGCTGGGGGCCAGGAGCGTTTGGCTCAATCGCTGGACCAGGCAAAATCCCACGTTGGGCAACTCGTTTACGAACGTCCCGGGCGGCGCCGTGAACACCGCGGTGAACGCGAGCGTCGTCACCGATCGGATCGCCGACGCCGCCGATTTGACTTCCTGGGGGCCCACGTCATTCTGGAAGCCATTAACGACGGCGAAGACGCGGTATTCATGCCGCGTTCCCTCCACGAGGCCGGAATGGGAAAACGTGGTGCCTACGCCGCGGAAGATTTCCGCGAACGCGTCCCCGGGCTCGCGATGTTCCAGGCTGAACTCGGTCGCACCCGCGGAATCATTCCAAGAAAGGTCGATCTGGTCGAAGCTCGCCGCAGTGGCAGCCAAGACCGGGGCTGCGGGAAAGACCGTGGCCGAGGACGTGTCCGAGGGTAAGGAGGCTTCCTGTCCCAGCAGCGCCCGAACTTGGTATATGTATGTGACGCCCGGCTCCAAGTCGTCCGACACATCCGTCGCGCCGGTGGAGGAAACATCCTCAAGATCCTCCGGGGCGATCGCATCGAAACGATCGCCGCCGTCCTCGGAACGCTCGATTCGAAAATCGGTGGCCGCGGGATCGACGTTGGTCCACGTCAGGGACACCGAACGATCATCGAGCGCGATCGCGGCCAGATTCTCCGGGGGAAGAGGCGGGGGGTTGAACGTGCCGTTGAGCGTGCCGGGGTCAACACACTGTCCACCGACGCATACCGTCCCGGGCGGGCAGTCCACGGAAGTGTCGCAGTCGAGCGCAAGCCGCTGCGAGCATCCGGCGAATCCGAAAAGCAGCACCAGCGGAATGAGGATCGCCGGAACGCCGAGAATGAGGATGAGCCAGTCCATGGGAATCAGGATGCTCAGCGGCCGCGGATCGTTTCGGTTTTGACGCGAACGGGCGGGGTTGCGTTGCCTGGCGCCGTGTACACGTGCATGCAGGTGCTAGGGCAAGGATCGCGGGCGTTGGCGCCAAGCGCAGGGCCGAGAACGTGTTTCCGGTCGGCGCGCTCGCGAACGAGCAAATCGACGAGGCTTTGCTCTTCGAGCGGCAGCGCAGGATCGAAATAGCGATCGAGCGCCGGGACGAAAACGAGGACGCGCTCGACCTGATCGGCCGGCGCCGCCTCCTTCGCCATCGTCGCTGAAACGAGCTCTGCATCGATCCCGTTGAGCCGCAACAGGTTGATCAACGCGACCGCGGGCACCTTGCAGTCGTCGCGCTGCGCATCGGCAGTGGGCGAGCCCGCGGGCCGCCGACGCGGCCCGGCAAAGGCCGCAAGCAGCGCATTCGCATCGGACGTGCGCGCGATGCCGAGCGCCTCGGCCTGTTGCCGGCATGCATCGGAGAAAAAGGCCGCGCGAATGAGCTGCCTATCGACGACCGTCGCTGTCCATCCCGAGGCAGTCATCGCAAGGCAAAGCGCGAGAACCGGAAAGATCTTCAGAGCCATGAATTTACCCAGCCCACAAGTCTCGCCCGCAGATTATATCACAAAAAATACGCCGCGCCCTCGAGCCTAGCGAAACTGCTGCGGCATAATGGGGGCGCGCCAATGCGCTGGGCCCGCAGTTCGATGCCGCCCATGCCGTGACCGCCGTCATATAGAGAGCGCGTCACGAGGGGCGGCGACGTGTTGGAACC
>CBFGVM010000574.1:0-2101 GCA_965652015.1 uncultured Alphaproteobacteria bacterium | reverse complement strand
AAGGAGACGATATCCTTGAAGGCGTCGAAGTTGACGCATTCGTTTTCGCCGGCGGGCTTGCCTGCCTTGAGATCCGCCAGCGCAGACTCGATCGTGCGCGCAACGCGAAAGATCAGGGTGGTCGGGTAAGCGACCATGGCGAAGCCGAGGCGGTAGAGCTCGTGCGGCGGCAGGATTGGCGTGCGTCCGCCACCCTCGACCATATTGGCGAGCTGCGGCACACCCTGAAACGCCCGCCCGATCTGCGCCAGCTCTTCGAGCGATTGCGGCGCCTCGATGAACAAGCCGTCGGCGCCGGCGTTGAGATAAAGTTCGGCGCGCCGCAACGCATCGTCGAGCCCGTGCACCGCGCGCGCGTCGGTGCGCGCGATGATGAAGAAATCGGGGCTGCGGCGCGCCTGTGCCGCGGCGCGCAACTTCGCCGCCATCGCATCGGCCTCGATCACGTCCTTGCCGGCCATGTGGCCGCAGCGTTTCGGCGCCCGCTGGTCCTCCATGAAGATCGCCGAAACGCCCATCGCCTCGTAACCGGCGATGGTGCGCGCGACGTTCTTCACGTCGCCATAGCCATCGTCGCAATCGACCAGCACCGGCAGGCTGGTCGCGGCCATGATGTCGCGAATGCCAGCGCTCATCTCGCCGAAGCCGACGAGGCCGATATCCGGCAGCGCATGGCGCGCCCCGACCAGGGCGTAGCCTCCGACCGAATAGGCGGCAAACCCCGCCCGCTCGATCAAGCGTGCCGAGAGCGCGTCATAGGCGCAGGGCAACAGCAGCGGTTCGTCCCGCGCCAGCAATTCTTTCCACGTCGGCTTTGTTTGCATGATGGGCTACGGGTTGATCGCCTGGCGCGCGCGCGCGACGACGTCCTTCGGCGCGGCGTAGAGTTTCGCCACCAGCTCCTGCACTTTGGCACCGGGGAGCGGCGAGATGTCGAGGCGGATGGTCTCCGCATCGCTGAGAAATTCCCGGTCGCGCACGGTAGCGTCGAAGGCGGAGCGCAGGGTGTTGAGCTGCTCCGCCGGCAGGCCGGGCGGCGCGATGTAGGAGCGCTGGAACACCTGCTGGCTGATGATCAGCTCGACCACTTTGCGGTCCGCTTCATTAGTCACGTATTTGAAGACGGACGGAACGCCCATGCGCGTGAGCTCGGCGTTCGGTTCGAGCCCGACCTGCAGCAGCACATTGACCTTGCTGTCGCGGATCCAATCGGGGCGCTGCGACTTGAAGCTTGCCCAGTCCCAGCCGCAGGCGCCGTCGATCTCGCCGCGCTCGATCGCCAGCGCAATCTCGGCGGTGCCGCTGTAGCCGGAGACCACGTCGTATTGGGCGCCCGCGGTTTTCTTGTGCATGTAGCCGTATTCGCGGGTGGAATCGTTGGTCGAGACGCCGCCGAAGGCGGCCTTCTGCGTGCGCGCGTCCTCGAAAGTTTTGATCTTGGAGTCCTTGCGCGAGACACAAACGCGCGTGCCGTTGTTGGCGGTGCCGAGATAAAGCACCTTTGTGGGGTCGAACAGCGCCTCCGCCTTCTCGTCGAGTAGCGGCCCCATCACCGCGCCCGGCATGATGGCGGCGATCGCGGTGCCGTCCTTGGGCGCAACCGTGCTGATGAAGCCCGCCGCCCGCGCGCTGCCCGCGCCGGGCATGTTCTTCGCCACGATCGCCGGTTGGCCGGGAATGTGGCGGCCGTAGTGGCGCGCGAGCGCGCGTGCATAGATGTCGTAGCCACCGCCGGGAGGCGCGCCGATCAGGAGATCGATGCTCTTGCCGGCGTAATAATCGCCGGCGGAGGCGGACGGCGCCAGCGCGCCGAGCGCGATCAGAGCGGCGAGCACGTGCGTGGTTGCAAGGCGCATCGGAATGTCTCCGCCCATGGCCGCGGATGTCTCGAAAGGTAAGTCATCTTGCATTTGCGGACAACTCGCCCGCGACGGCCATGCTTGGAATGCGCGATCTATTCGGACGGATTAGGATGGGCGCTGTTTGCTCGTCGGCATAGTGCCCCGTCACAGCCGGACACTTCCTTGCGTCGGCTTACAGGTCGTTTGGACCGAATCCGCATCGCTCTGCCATCCCACGGACTATGACGCGCGCGCCTGCA
>CBFGVM010000573.1:0-2106 GCA_965652015.1 uncultured Alphaproteobacteria bacterium | reverse complement strand
CGTTGGCAATGGCGGCCCCGCGGTCGAGCGCCCAGGCCGCGACCCGGGCTTTCAGCGTGTCGATCGAGACCGGGACGCCGAGCTTGACGACCGCCGGCAGCACCGGTTCGAGCCGCGCCATCTCCTCCTCGAGGGAGACCGGCGTCATCCCTTCGTATGGTCTGGTGGACTCGGCCCCCAGGTCGAGGAGGTCAGCGCCCTCGGCGACCATCCGCTGCGCCTGCGCGATCGCCGGGCCGGGGTCCTGGAAGCGGCCGCCGTCGAAAAAGGAATCCGGTGTGACGTTGAGCACGCCCATCACCAGCGGGCGGCGCTCCGCCAGGAGCCGCGCCAGCGGGTCGGGCGCGGCAACGCCGGCGGCGGAGGACGAACGCAACACATTCATGCCGCCGCTTTGCGCGTTGGCTATCCCAGTGTCAAGGCAGGGGAATTCAGTAGGTGATCTTCAGCGGCAGCCGCTTGGCATGCTCGACCCAGCGGGCCACCGCCCGGTTGGACGGCATCACGCGCACCAGCTTCCGCTTGGCGTTGGCGGCCGCCATCTTCTCGGCGAGCTTCTTGGGGTTGCGGTATTTCAGCTCCCGGACGGTATCGACGCCGGCCGCCTGCAGCAGGCTCGCATTCTCCCGGCCGACGCCCTTGATGCGCATGCGGTCGGCCATGTTGGCGAGGCGGAGGATGTTCTTCTCGGTCAGGCCGGTCTTCCCGGCCAACTGCTTGCGTCCCCTAGGGTCTTTTGCCGCCTCCAGCAGCCTCTCGGTGGTGCGGATACCGGCCGACTTGAAGGCGTCGATCTCATCCTCCTCGATGCCGATATCGTTGATGGAGTAGGCCATGAACGTCCTTGTCACCATCAAATGAACTGGCCGAGGCCGGGGATCGAGCCGACGATCTCGCCGACCGCTTCCTCGCCCGCCTTTTCACGCGCGTAGGCGATGATCTCGCGGGTCACCGCCTGCATCTCGCTCATGCTGAGCCCCGCCGCCATCAACTTGGTGCCCACGCCCATGATACCGCCGATGCCGAAGCCACCGCCGGATGCTTCCTGAACCGCGGCCTCCGCGCCGGGGATCTGGTCGATGAGTGCTTGAACTTTGCCAGGAGGTCCTTCCTTGATCAGGAAGGCGAGGATGATGCCAACAGCTTTCTCTGCCACTGCTCGATCGATGCCGACATTGGCGACGAGACGCCCGACAAGTTCGTCCATGGCCCCACGCCCCTCACCGCACTGCCGGCGGGTTACCAACAATGATTAGCACTCTACCGAAGCAACACAAGCCAAACGTGTTGCAGCATGAACACACTCACAAATATTTCCGGGCTTCGCGCAGCGCAGCGTTGACGCGTGTGCGGAGCGAAGGCGCGCGAAGTTTCGCTCCGCCGCTTTGCTTGCGTCATCACGATTGTTAGTTTGCGTGCAAGGAACGAGGAACAGCTCATGAGCAAGCTCAACGCAGTGCTCGATCGCATCGATCGCGATCTCGATCAGAGTCTCGAGCGGCTGTTTGCGCTCTTGCGCATCCAATCCATCTCCACTGATCCTGTATACAAGGAGCACTGCAGCGCGGCCGCCGAGTTCCTCGCCGCGGATCTGCGCAGCATCGGTTTCGAGACCGCGGTGCGGCCGACCGCAGGGCATCCGGTGGTGGTCGGCAAGAGCGGCAACGGGCAGGGCGGCGGGTCGGCGCCGCGGGTGTTGTTTTACGGCCATTACGACGTTCAACCGGTTGATCCGCTTGAGCTTTGGACCACCCCTCCGTTCGAGCCGCGGATCGAGACCTTGCCGGGCGGACGCAAGATCATCGTGGCGCGCGGCGCCTGCGACGACAAAGGCCAGGCCATGACCTTCATCGAGGCCTGCCGGGCCTACAAACAGGTCACCGGCAAGCTGCCGTTGCCGATCACCATGCTGATCGAAGGCGAGGAGGAGTGCGGGTCGAAGAATCTTTTTGGTTTCGTCCGCGATAACGCCGACGAGTTCAAGCTCGACCTCGCGCTGGTGTGCGACACGGCCATGTGGGACCCGCAGACGCCCGCGATTACCACCTCGCTGCGCGGCCTGGTGTACGAGGAAGTGCGCCTGACCTGCGCCGATCGCGATTTGCA
>CBFGVM010000572.1:0-2110 GCA_965652015.1 uncultured Alphaproteobacteria bacterium | reverse complement strand
GCGGCCGGAGCAAACGGCGGCACCTCGCATGGAACGCGCCCGCAGCGTAAGATTGTCGTGTCCGAAAGACAATCTCGCACCATTTCACGAAGAGGTCACAGTGCTCTCCGCAGCCGAGGTCATGCGCCTGCTCGACCTCAAGCCGCATCCCGAAGGGGGACATTATCGCCAGACCTTCCGCGACCCCCGCGCGGTGGACGGCGCGCGCGCGGCATCGACGGCAATCTATTTCCTGCTGGCGCGCGGCGAGCGCTCGCATTGGCACAAAGTGGATTCAGTCGAAGTCTGGCATTACTATGCCGGAGCGCCGCTCAAGCTCGAGATCGCGACCGACGCCAAAGGTCCCATTGAGGGGATCACGTTGGGGGCCGATCTCGCTGCCGGGGAGCGGCCGCAAGCCATCGTGCCGGCGCACGCTTGGCAGGCGGCGCAGAGCCTGGGTGAGTGGACCCTGATCGGCGCCACGGTCGCGCCGGGATTCGAGTTCAGCACCTTCGAGCTCGCTCCGAAGGGCTGGGCACCCGCGGGCGCCACCTGAGGCCCTCCAGCCGTGTGTTCAAGCGAGGTACTGCCCGCCGTTTGCCGTCAACGTCGCGCCGGTAATGAGGCCGGCATCGTCGGAGGCTAGAAAGACGACGCAACGCGCGATTTCCTCCGGTTCTCCCAGTCGGCCGATCGGGATATGCGGCAAGATGTTCTTCTCCAGCACGTCCTGGGGCACCGCCTTGACCATTTCGGTCGCGATATAGCCGGGACAGACGGCGTTGACGGTAATGCCGCTCCTGGCGCTTTCCTGCGCCAGCGCTTTGGTAAAGCCCAACTCCCCGGCCTTGGCGGCCGAATAGTTCGTCTGACCGACTTGTCCCTTCTGGCCGTTGATCGACGAGATATTGATGATGCGGCCGAATTTACGGTTGCGCATTCCTTCGATCACCGGCCGGCACATGTTGAACAGCGAGCTCAAGTTGGTGTTGATCACCGCGCCCCATTGCTCGGGCGTCATGCGATGAAACATGGTGTCGCGGGTGATGCCGGCATTATTGACCAGCACCTCGACCGGTCCGAGGTCGGCCTCGACTTGCTTGAGCCCGGAGGCGCAGGACTCGTAGGAGGAGACATCCCATTTGTAGACCGGAATGTCGGTCGCGGTTTTGAATTTCTGCGCTGCCGCATCGTTGCCGCCGTAATTGGCGGCAACCTTGTACCCTGCCGTCTTGAGAGCTTTCGATATCGCTTCCCCGATTCCGCGCGTTCCGCCCGTCACTACCGCGACGCGTGACATGTCCACTCCTCCCTAGGACGAGCCGTTAGTCGTGGTCGCTGGCAGGCGTCGAACGCGAATGCTCGCGTCGTCGCCTGCGCCGCCGTCCGGCTCTTTAATGTCGTCTCACCTTTCGACGCACATCGCAATGCCCATGCCGCCGCCGATGCAAAGCGTGGCAAGGCCCTTCTTGGCATTGCGCTTCTGCATTTCGTAGAGCAGCGTGACCAGCACGCGTCCGCCCGAGGCGCCGATCGGATGGCCGAGCGCGATCGCCCCGCCGTTGACGTTGACCTTCGAAGTATCCCAGCCGAGGTCCTTGTTGACGGCGCAAGCCTGCGCCGCAAATGCCTCGTTTGCTTCGACGAGGTCAAGATCGCCGACGTTCCAGCCGGCTCTCTTGAGCGCCGCACGCGATGCCGGAATCGGCCCGGTGCCCATGATCGAGGGATCAACCCCGGCATGGGCCCAGGATACGATGCGCGCGAGCGGCTTCTTGCCGCGCTTGGCCGCTTCGCTCGCCTTCATCAACACCACCGCAGCCGCACCGTCGTTGATTCCGGACGCATTCGCAGCAGTGACCGTGCCGTCCTTGGCGAAGGCCGGACGCAGCTTGGCGATCGTCTCGAGCGTGGTTCCGTGCTTGGGATGTTCATCGCTGTCCACCACAATATCGCCTTTGCGCGTTTTCACGGTTACCGGCACGATCTCGTCCTTGAAGCGTCCTGCTTTCTGCGCAGCCTCCGCCTTGTTCTGCGACGCCACCGCGAACTCGTCCTGCTGGGCGCGAGTAATCTGCCACTGGCGCGCGACGTTCTCGGCGGTGTTGCCCATGTGGTAGCCGTTGAA
>CBFGVM010000571.1:0-2114 GCA_965652015.1 uncultured Alphaproteobacteria bacterium | reverse complement strand
CCGCCGCCTCGGGTCTCGGCCAGGAGCCTGCGGACATAGTCCAGGAGCTCCGGCGGCGCCACGGCGATGCGATCGATCGCGCGCAGCACCTCGTCCGCGCCGATCGGGCTCACGTCGACGCTGATCTTGGCGGCATCCTCCAGGTATTGCGGATCGCTCTGCATCGCCATGAACGCGCGCTGCAGCGCTTTGCCGCGAGCCGCCGGCAGATCCGGCGGAGCAGCAAACGGCCGCGACAGCGCGTAGGGGAGCTCCGCAAGCTCGATCAACGAGCGCGCCGCGTCGTTCTTGGCCAGCTCACGCGCAGTCGGCACGTCCAGAAAGTCCGGGTGCCGGGTCGTGCGCGCGAACTGGACGAGCACGCGAAAACCGCTGTCGGGCTTGAGCCACTCGGGTTTGACCGATTTCACCGTGGATAAATCGATGGTCCGCCCGTGGATCTCGCCGCGCTCCATAGCGAGAAAGGTGGAGGCGCTGTCTGGATAACCCACGACCTGCTTGACGTGCAGGCCGATCGTGTCCCGCAGGATGATCGGCACGTCATTGCCCGCCGAGCCTTCGGCGGTGGCGCCGAGCACGAGCGCCGGCAGATCGGCACGGCGGGCCTCCTCGATCGATTTCACCGGCGCGTCCTTGCGCACGAGCAGAATGTAAGCGTCGTTGACGAAGCTCGATGCGGATCCGAGCCATGTGAACCTGCGCGGATCGAACTGGACGTTTGCGTTGCCGCCGAGGAGACCGAGGAGCGGCATGTTGCGCGCAAACGTACCGATGGTGGTGCCGTCCTTCGGCGCGAGGTTGGCGAGATAGTTGACCGCGCGCAAGCTACCGGCGCCCGGCATGTTCTGCACGATGATGGTCGGACGGCCGGGAATGAATTTGCCGAAATGACGGGCAATGAGGCGCGCATAGATGTCGTAGCCGCCACCCGGCCCGTAGCCGACGATGAGATTGACCTGCCTGCCCTTGTAGAAGTCGGCGACCGCATCCGCGTGCGCGGGGGCCACGGCCAATGCCGCGGCGATCACTGCCGCCGTACTCCAGCGCACGAACATCTTTCCTCCCGCTACCAAGCTACCCGTGCGCACCCGCGCATTCAATGGTTGGTCTCGACTCCATTGGAAAACACCTCTCTCCGCCGCTCATTCCCGCGAAAGCGGGGATTCGTTGCATCACCATCAGCCCTTGCGCAGTCCGAACATCGTTTCCGCGTTGCGATGGCAGATCTTTTCCATGTCCTGCTTGGGCAAATCGAGCGATTCCATGACGGCGATGGTGGAGCGGATGTAGCCCCTGCCCTTCTCCTTGTCGAACGGACAATCGGAGGCGAACAGCACGTGATCCGCCCCGAAGAATGACAGCCCGCAAATGGTCGGCGCGCGTGCGCCGGCGAGCGCGGTATCGCCATAGAAGCCCTTGAAATAGTCGAACGGCCGCTTTTTCAGCTTTTTGAGGATGAGCGAATAATCCTCGTCCGACGTGCGCGCCCCCAACTGATCCCAGCTGTGCGCCACGCGGCCTTCGAAATACGGGATGATGCCGCCGAGATGGTGCGAGATGACCTTCAGGTTGGGAAAGCGATCCATGATGCCGGAAAAGACGAGGCGCGCGAGCGCGGCGCCGGTCTCGAACGGCCAGCCGATCACGCTGCAGATTTCATATTTCGAGAACGTCTCGGTCCGGTAGTCGGCCATTTCGCGGGTGCGGATCGGATGCAGCAGGATCGGCCTGCCCGATCTCTCGATGATTTCGTAGATCGGAAGAAACTGGTCCTGATCGATGGGTGCGCCATCGACATTGGTGTGCAGCTGGATCGCATTGGCGCCGTTCGACAACACGCGTTCCGCCTCTTTGGCTGCGGCGTCCGGCGCGTTCATGGGCAATGAGGCGGCATAGCCGACGAAGCGGTCGGGATATTGCGCGACCAGCTCGGCAAGCCCGTCATTGCCGATCCGCGCCCATTCGGGCGAACGATCGGGCCCGGTGAGGCGGTCGATCGCCGGCATGCCGAGACAGATGACCTGCGTGTAATCGGGAAAGGAATCGACGACGAGCCGCCTTTCCTCGACGTCGTATAGTGCCGGAATTCCCTGCATTCGTTTGCCGAGATCCTT
>CBFGVM010000570.1:0-2120 GCA_965652015.1 uncultured Alphaproteobacteria bacterium | reverse complement strand
GAGTGCCCTTTATCTCCCGCGCCAATTGGTCCAGCACCCCCGGCAGGTCGGCTTCGACCGCCCGTGTCTCGACGTCGAGCACGCGATAGCCGCGCTCGGTTAGCCACCTGCGGCGCTCGGTGCGCGTCTTGGCCGCGACGTCGCTTTCCTGCGCGGGAATAAGCTCGATCACCAATCGCAGCGGAAAAGAGACGAAGTCGGTGATGTGCGATCCGACCGGGACCTGCCGCTTGATATCTTTACCCGCAAATCGCCTATCGTTGGTGAGCGCGTGCCACAGCGCGCGCTCGGCATTGGTGGGATTGCGGCGCAAGAGCCGCGCGAGCCCGCGCACCGGGCCGGGCTCCCCCGCCGCTTGACCTTGGCCGTGCTCGGCGATGAGCGCGCGCAGCGCGGCCGCTTCCTCGCTGTCGAGGACGCCGCCGCGCGCGGGTCCCTTGCGGCCTTCGCAGAGCGCGACGACGATACCGTGCAACGTCTGGATATCCTGTTGCGTCGGCTGCATGCGGGCGAAGATGTTGCGCAGATTGACCAGCATGGTGGCCCGCTTCTCAAGCGGCCGGAAATATTCGACCTCATCGAGCTGGTGCTCGAGATAGGCAAAGAACGCCTGCACCTGCTCCTTGCCGGCTGGCTGCGACTTTTGCGGCATGGCGAAGGGAAGCGCGCCGCCGCAGGCGAGCTTGAACCACTCGTAGGCCACGACGGCGACCGCCTGGGCGAGATTGAGCGAGGCAAAGGCTGCATTGACCGGAAAAGTGACGATGCGGTCGGCGAGCGCCACCTCGTCGTTTTCGAGGCCGTGACGCTCGCGGCCGAACAACACCGCGACGTTCTCGCCGGTGCCGACGCGCGTGGCAAGCAAAGCGGCGGCCGCGTCCGGGGAGATCACGGGCTTGGCCTGATCATGGGCGCGCGCTGTCGTGGCCAGCACGAGCGTGCAATCGGCGATCGCCGCCTCCACCGTGTCGTAGAGCTTCGCCTCGTCGAGGATGCGATCGGCGCCGGAAGCCGCCCGGCGTGCGTGGACGTTGGGCCAGCCGTCGCGCGGCTTGACCAGGCGCAGCCGCTTGAGGGCGAAATTGGCCATCACGCGCGCAGTCGCACCGATGTTCTCGCCGAGCTGCGGCTCGACCAAGACGATGATCGGACCAGGCGTCTCGATCCAGTTCTTGGTCTTATCGGTTCCAGCGCCGGGCATCGTCCGTTTCCCCGCTAGTCATGCACTCAACATGTAGCCCGGGCGGAGCGGAGTAACACACGTCGTCCGTGCGCGCGCGGGTGAAGGTCGGTCGATCGATCCGCGCGCAATTCGGCGCGCATCGTGTTTTGCTCTTGCGGGACGCGGCCGGGCACGCCATAAGGCGCCTGCCCCGAGGGCATTTCGCTCTCTCCTCCACACGTTCGCGCGCGCAAAAGCAAGGGCTCGTCCGCCATGGCGAAGATCGCAGTGCAGAATCCGGTCGTCGAGATGGACGGCGACGAGATGACCCGCATCATCTGGCAGCTCATCAAGGAGAAATTGATCCATCCCTATCTCGACATCGAGCTGCTCTACTTCGATCTGGGCATTCAGAAGCGCGACGAGACGCGCGACCGCATCACGGTCGAAGCGGCGGAGGCGATCAAGAAAGTCGGCGTCGGCGTCAAGTGCGCAACCATCACGCCCGACGAGGCGCGGGTGAAGGAATTCAATCTCAAGGACATGTACCGCTCGCCCAACGGCACGATCCGCAACATCCTGGGCGGCGTCATCTTCCGCGAGCCGATCATCTGCAAGAACGTGCCGCGGCTGGTGCCCGGCTGGACCAAGCCGATCATCATCGGCCGCCACGCCTACGGCGACCAGTACCGCGCCACCGATTTCAAGGTGCCGGGCAAGGGCAAACTCTCGCTCACCTTCGTGGGCGACGACGGCACCAAGATCGAGCGCGAGGTGTTCCGCTTCCCCGGCGGCGGCGTCACCATGGCGATGTACAATCTCGACGACTCGATCCGCGATTTCGCCCGCGCGTCGCTCTATTACGGCCTCAACCGCGGTTATCCGGTCTATCTCTCGACCAAGAATACCATCGTCAAGGTCTACGACGGGCGCTTCAAGGACATCTTCCAGGAGGTGT
>CBFGVM010000569.1:0-2128 GCA_965652015.1 uncultured Alphaproteobacteria bacterium | reverse complement strand
AGGCGCGCCTCCACCGCCTTGTAGGCGTCGCCGATCACCGCCTTGAACGGCGAGATCATGTCGCCGATCACGTATTCCGGAGCATCGTGGAGGAGAACGCCGAGGCGGCTTGCCCGATCGAGGCGCGCGCGTTGTCGCGCGATGGTTTCGACCAGGAGCGAATGTTGGGCGACGGAGAAGATGTGTGCGCCTTCGGTTTGCCCGTTCCAGCGGGCAACCCGCGCGAGACCGTGCGCAATGTCCGCGATCTCGACGTCGAGCGGCGAGGGGTCGAGCAGGTCGAGCCGGCGCCCGGACAGCATGCGTTGCCAGGCGCGGAACGCCTCGGAGGATAATGATGGGCGCGGTTTTGCGCGCATCGCGCTCAACGGCCCGCCAGCGCGGCCAGCGGCGCATGCCGATGGCAGCTCACGATGTGATCGTTGACCATGCCGGTCGCTTGCATGAAGGCATAGACGATGCTGGGCCCGACGAACTTGAAGCCGCGCCGCGCCAGCTCCTTGGACATCGCGCGCGACAGCGGCGTTTCCGCCGGCACCTGCGAGGTCGAGCGGAACCGATTGACCTTGGGCTTGCCGTCGACGAAGTCCCAAAGCAGCCGCGAGAACCCCGGCCCCTTCTCCATCGCGTCCAGGTAGGCGCGCGCGGAGAGGACCGCGCCCTCGATCTTCATGCGATTGCGCACGATGCCGGCGTCCTGCATCAGTTTTTCGATTCTCTTCGGCGTGTAGCGCGCGATCTTCGCAGGCTCGAAGTCGTCGAAGGCGCGGCGGAAATTCTCGCGCTTGCGCAGGATGGTGATCCAGGACAGCCCGGCCTGAAAGCCGTCGAGGATGAGCTTCTCGTAGAGCGCGCGGTCGTCGTATTCGGGCACGCCCCATTCCTCGTCGTGATAGGCGACGTAGAGCGGGTCCTGCTTGGGCCAGGGACACCGAATGAGCCCATCCGGGTGGAGGACGGGAGGGGTCATTGCGCGGCTCTCGCCTGGTCCGGCCAGGCAAATTGCGCCCAGGCCGGTTTGACCAGCCGGATCTGCACGCCGCCCGCGACGAGCGGCTCGCCTGCCGCGACCGCATCGCCGACGCGATCGAGCCGAAGCATGGCAAGGCCGCGGCCCTCGGCGCCTGAGCCGAACGTTCCCACCGTCTTGCCGCCCGCGCTCACCGGCGTGCCCGCCTCGGGCGCAAAGCCGTCGAAGGCGACGGGCACCACGCGGCTACGTGCGGTGCCGCGATTCTCGATGCGCGAGACCACCTCTTGCCCGACGAAGCAGCCCTTGTCGAAATCGACGCCGCCGAACTGGTCCATGTCGGTCTCGTGGGGAAACGCATCGCCGTAGATGAAATCGAGGCCGCCGCGCGGCACGCCAAGCGCGATGCGATGCGCCTCGTAGGCCGGCGCTTGGACGAGCTCGGCGCCGAGGTCGGCTGCCGCCTCGGCCGCAAGGTGCGGCGGCAGCATGCAGCGCAGCCCTAGGGCAGCGAGGCGCGGATCGCGGTAGCACAAACCATATTCGGTCGCGGCATCGCCGTCCCAGGCCGCGAGCACGCCGAGCGTCTCCGAAAGGTCCTCGATCATGACCTTGGCGCGCAGCTTGTAGAAATTGAGCCGCTGCAGCAGCGTCGGCGCGAGCGCGCGCGGACAGTCGAGGAAGAACCCGCCGCCGTCCGCCGGCGGTGCCTGCGCCAGGATGAAATCGACGATGATCTTGCCCTGCGGGGTGAGCAGCGCGGTAAAGCTCGCCGCATCCGGCGTCACCTTGGCGATGTCGCTGGTCACGAGCCCGTTGAGGAATTTGCGCGCGTCGTCGCCCTCGACCTTGACGACGCCGCGGTCGGGAAGCAGTGCGGCTTGCATGCCATCGTACCGATGTCGCGGCTAACCTAAGGCGCTGGCTTCAGCGTCACAAGGGCGCGGCTCGTGTTCGTAGTGCGCTTTATACCGAATCCAATCCATCAACTCATACACGGTCGTCCCCGCGATTGCGGGGACCCATGATCACCGCCTCTGGAATATGGGTCCTCGGCATAAGCGCGTTTACGCGCGTCCATAGCCCGTCGAAGACGGGCGCGAACGCCCTTACGGACGCGCTATGCGCAGGGACGACGGCGAGCAGTGTAATGGCGAG
>CBFGVM010000568.1:0-2130 GCA_965652015.1 uncultured Alphaproteobacteria bacterium | reverse complement strand
AAAGATCGGACTGCGCGGCATCGGTCCCGGGAAAGGTCTTTCGGCGCGTCGATTCAATCGCCTGTTTGCGAACCGCCTCGAACACGCCGGGCGGCATTTGCTCATAGAAAGTTGCAAAATGCTGGCAGACGATCGATTCGAGCGCAAAAAGCCGGAACTCGTCCTTAACTAGCTTTTCGCTCATAGCGCTTCCTCCAACGCAGAAAGCGCTTTGCTCTCTGCGGCTGGCTTGCTAAGTCAAGTGCATAATACCTCGCGGGAGGGGGAAAAGCGCTACGCGCGATAGGGATGTTGCGTCATCCAATGCTGCGCGATCTCATCGCCGCGGCAAATCCAAACTCTATCGCGACTCTGGATGTGATCGAGGAAGCGTGCGAGGCCGGCGGCGCGGCCGGGCCGTCCGATCAGGCGGTCATGCAGGCCGAGCGACATCATGCGCGGCTCATCGGCGCCCTCCTCGTACAGCACATCGAACGCGTCCTTCAGATAGGCGAAAAAATCGTCCGATGTCTTGAAGCCGCGATGCTCGTTGCAGCGATTGTCATTGGTTTCGTAGGAATAGGGGATGACCAGATGCGCCCTGCCACCAAAGGCTACCCAATAGGGCAACTCGTCATTCAGCGCGTCGCGGTCATAGAGAATCCCTCCGTGCTCGACCAGCAGGCGGCGGGTGTTCGGGCTCGGCCGCCCGGTCATCCAGCCGATCTTCCGATTACCGATCAGCTGTTGGACACCCGCGACCGCCTGGCGGATATGCTCGCGCTCGACCGCTTCGGGGACGGATTGGTAATCGATCCAGCGCCAGCCATGCGAGACGATCTCGTGCCCCGCTTCGACCAGCGCCGCGGCGATCTCTCGTATGCGCGGCAGGGCCGACACGCAGCAGAAGGCGCTGACGCGGATCCGGCGCTCCTCGAACAAGCGCAGCACGCGCCAGACGCCGCGCCGCGACCCGTACTCGAACGCCGACTCGGCCAGCACGCTGCGCGCGTTGAGCACCGCCGGGAAGCCGGTATCGGTCAGCAGCTCCTCTGACCGATCGTCGCCATGCAGCAGATTGAGCTCGCTCCCGGCTTCCAGATTGAGCGCGATCTGTACGGCGATGCGCGCGCCGCCCGGCCATCTCGGATCGGGCAATCGGCGGCCATACCCGGTCAGGTCACGCGGATAATCTGACGGCAACCCAGCCATAAGCGCTTACCTCCACGGTCTATCGTTCGAGCCTACCACGGCGCCAAACGCCTTCCGCGCGGAACGCCGGCAATCGCATCCCTCCAGGGCGCACGGGTGCCTGTCGCAGGGACGGGCGGACGAGGAATTCTGGGAATTTGGCGGCATTAACCGGCAGGATCCGCTCGACATGAACCTTTTGCCCCGTCGCCGCGACTAAAGGCCAAAGAACCCTCGGGCGCGCTTGGCGCAACGGGGGCGGCTGGGTGGGTGGGTCAAATGTCTGTTTCCAAGCTTGCCGCGGGTTTACTCGCGCTCGCCATCGGCGCCGCCGTGGTGACGGCGCTCGCCGCCAGCCCCGAGCCGGCTCCTCCGCCCATGACCGAAGCAAAGGCCGCGCCCGCCGGCGCCAAGAGTGATCGACTCGACGTTCGCCGTGCCAAGCCGGACTCTCGTCCGCTCACCTCGGCCTGGGCCTGTCCGCAGGAGCCGTGGCCGTACGGCTGTCAGTGGCGCTCGCCCACGCGCAAGGTCTTGCGCCCGTCGCGCCCGAGCTGAGCGCGAACCGAATCCGCTTGCAACCTCACCGCGCGCGACCGGTGCTGCCATGCCGGCGATGAAGACCGCAGCGATGCTCTTTGCTTGCGCCATGGCGCTCAGCCGCCGGGCTCTCCGACGATCTGCCGTGCGGCGGGATATTCGCCGATCTCATGGCCGGTCGGCAGCACGTTTCAATATGTGGGGAGCAGCAGGGGCGGCGTGATGTTCGGGCTCGAGAACAAAGATTTGATGCTCTAGAGATTTCTGTCGTCTCTCAATATGGCCGTTTCAGTAACTCTCCGCATTGGGTTCGTTTTGCAAGAAGACAACTCTAGATTGCGATTGTACAACTTTAAGCTTTGGTGCGTTAATGCCTGACCATTTTTCAACACGGCACCAAACTGGCGGCGAAAGACATTC
>CBFGVM010000567.1:0-2146 GCA_965652015.1 uncultured Alphaproteobacteria bacterium | reverse complement strand
CCCGCCGATGACGCGCAGGTCGTAGGCTGCTTTCAGCTCGTCGGGCCGATCGGCCCACGCAGCAGCCGCCCGGCCTGCTCGGCTTGTCACGTCGGGCGGCGGTTGAGTCGTGGCCAGGAACTCATCAGATGCGAATCGTTCGCTCGACAGGCGGCATCACAACATCGATGAAGACGCTCTGGGTGACGATCGTGTTCCTGCTCATCGTGTCGCTGGCCGTCCTGGAGGTGGCCGCGATGCGCGTTGAACCGGCGACCGCGCCGATCGAATTCGAGGAGCCTCAGCAGCCTCCGTTCCCGTTCCCCTGAGCGCCATGGACGCGATCGTGTACGCCGAACTGGTAGGGCTCAGCGGCCGGCGTCGAGCCGGGGCGCTCGAGCTGTTGTTAGCTACTTTCCGGTGTGAAAGTGACGGCGTTGGTCCGCGATTCTCGCGGGCCGCGCCGTTCGCTGCATGGCAGAACGCTCAATTTTCTTGACGTCCGCTCACGGCACGGCCCATCGTCGCCAATGATGTTCTCGCTCACACCGACCGCGCATCGCACGAGCTTCTTCGCCGTGGAGGCGCCATGGTCCGTCGCGCGTATCGGCAACGCAGCGTCTTCGAGGTGTTGCTGCCCGACGGGGACAAGCTGTGGGATGACGAGCTCCGGGGCATCGACGAGATCATGGAAGATGACGAGCTCGTCGATCTGGTCGACGCCGCCCTTCGCCGCCGCCATCCGCTGAGCGGGCGCCGCGGGCGGCCGGGGACGCCGGCCACCGTCGCCCTCCGCATGCTCGTGCTCAAGCATCTTCGCGACTGGAGCTTCGACGAATGCGAGCGCGAGGTTCGTCGCAGTCTGGTCTATCGAGCGTTCTGCCGGATCGATTGCGAGCAAGTCCCCGACGCCAAGACACTCATTCGGCTGTCGCATCTGCTCGGCCCCGATACGCTGAAGCCGGCCCTCGAGCGTCTGGTCCAGGTCGCCCGCCAACGCCGGATCACGCGCGGTCGTCGATTGCGCGTCGACACGACGGTGGTCGAGACGAACATTCACTATCCGACCGACAGCTCGCTGCTCGCGGACGGGGTCCGGGTCCTGACTCGAACCATGAAGCGGCTGGCCGCTCAAGTGGGGGAGCGCGCGAGCACCGTCCGCGACCGCACGCGCAGCGTGACCCGGCGCGTTTTCGAGATCGTGCAGCGCACGCGCGCGGCCGGCCGCGGGGCACCGGCCACCGAAGCGAAGCGCCAGGCGCGCGTGGCGACGCTCTACCGCGAAGTGATGACGCGGACGCGCGCCGTGGTTCGCCAAGCCCAGGCGATGGCCACCCAAGTCCGCGGCCGCCGCACCGGCGCGGTTCGGAAGCTCGGCGAACGGCTCGCGCTCGCGAGTGCCCTGGTGCGACGCGTGCTCGCGCAAACGCGGGCGCGGGTCGTACACGGCAACACGCATCACCCCGACAAGGTGCTCAGCATCTTCGAGCCGCACACCGAGGTGATCCGCAAAGGAAAAGCGGCCAAGCCGACCGAGTTCGGCAAGGTTGTGAAAATCCAGGAAGCCGAGGGACAGCTCATCACCGATTACGAAATCTGCCCGACCCGCGTCCCGGACAAGGAGCTGTGGATCCCGGCGCTCGATCGGCACGTCGCGCTGTTCGGCCAGGCGCCGCGGCTTGCCGTCGCCGATGCCGGCTTCGCCGCGCCAGAAAACGAACAGGCGGCGAGAGACCGCGGAGTTCGGCGCATCGTGTTGCCGCGAGGCCGCGGGCCCGATGCGTCTCGTTCGCGACGGCGCGAGCGCTGGTATCGCCGCGCCCTGTGCTGGCGCACGGGCTCCGAGGGCCGGATCAGTACGATCAAGCGCCGTCATGGCCTCCGGCGTTGCCGCTATCACGGTGAACTGGGCATGGAGCGCTGGGTCGGCCTCGGAGTAATCGCACACAACCTCGTCGCAATCGCCCGATCGGGACCTCCGAGCACTCCATGAGGCGATCGGGCGGCGTGATCGGTGAGCGGAAGCGAGAAACGCGCACAGCGACGCAACACCGCACCGATCACGCCACCGATTCGGCCTCCGGCGCGAAGTATTTCGCACCGGAAAGTAGTTACTTTCCGGTGTGAAAGTGACGGCGTTGGTCCGCGATTCTCGCGGGCCGCGCCG
>CBFGVM010000566.1:0-2151 GCA_965652015.1 uncultured Alphaproteobacteria bacterium | reverse complement strand
GGATTCGTACCCTGCACGCCAGCGTGCTACGGCGCTCACGCACGGCGGGCGCGACGAAGAAAGTACCCACGTTTGTCCCGCCTGACCTGCTCGAAGACGCGGCGGTACTCTGCGTCGCGCGGGGCGGCTCGTATCTCGCACTTTCCGGCGCAATCAGCGAGCGCGTCGGCCTGATCGTTGCGTTGAGCACCGAAACCGCGACACGCTATCTCAACGCACGCGATGTGGAGGGCGTCGTCATCGGCGACGGCTTGGGTCCACGGGTTGCCGAGACGCTGTTGACCATGCTCGCCGAGAACCCGCGCTTTCGCGACCTGCCGGTTGGCGTGCTGAACAATGCGACAGCGGACGACGAACGCTTGCCCAATCTGCTACGCGTCGCAGTCGATGCACCGCGTCTCGTCGAGCGCATCTTGCCATTCGTGCGCCTGCAGGCCTTCGCGGGTCAGCTGACGCGCGCGTTGAAATCGCTCGAGAGCGAGCAAGCGATCGATCCGGATACCGGTCTACTCGCCGCGCAAACATTCTGGCGCAAGCTCGAGCGCGCCGTGCAAGAAAGCGAGAAGACCAGCGCGGCGCTTGCTGTTGCGCGCTTTACCTTCGACGGCGTTGCCGACCGCCGCGCCTATGTCGACGCCGCGAGACTTTTTAGCCGGCTCGTCCGCAACGTCGATTTCGCGTACCGCGAACAGGACGGATCGATCCTTGCAGCCTTCACCAAGACCGACCTGCGCAGCGCGCATCTCCTTGCACGCCGGATCGCGAACGTGCTGAGGCAGACCATGCTCTCGCCCGGTCGCGGTCGCCTCGCCATCAAGCCGACGATCACGCTCGCCGCCCTCAAGCCCACCGATGACCTCAGCACATTGGTGGCGCGTCTCGGCGCTCACCCCAAGGTTGCCGCCGAGTGATGGTGGGCATAGTCTGGCGGCCTCGTAGAGGAGACCGCCATGACTTCAGCCTTGCCGATCGACATGGTTTCGGACGTCGTGTGCCCGTGGTGCTTCATCGGCAAGCGCCGATTGGAAAAAGCCGTCGCCTTGCGACCCGACATCGCGGTCGAGGTGCGGTTTCGGCCTTACTTCCTCAATCCGTGGGTGCCGCGCGAAGGCATGGCCCGGGAAGACTATCTCACCACCAAGTTCGGCTCGCCCGAACGCTATCGGGCGATCGCGCAGCGCGTTGCGCAGGCGGCTGCCGCGGAGGGACTGACCTATAACCTCGATAAGATCAAGCGCCAGCCCAACACGCTCGACTGCCACCGCCTGATTCTGTGGGCCGGCGAAAAGGCCGCGCGCATGAAGCAGCGGCTGATGGAGCTCTATTTCGCCGAAGGCGGCGATCTCACGGATCGCGAGGTGCTGGTTGCGGCCGCGGCGGCATGCGGCCTCGATGCCGAGCAAGTGCGCGAGCGCCTCGCCGCGACTGATGATGTCGAGCGCGTCACGCAGGACGCCGAATCCGCCAAGGAGGCGGGAATCGACGGCGTGCCCTGTTTCATCTTCGGCGGGCGCATCGCCGTGCAAGGCGCGCAGGCGCCCGAATATCTCGCGCAAGCGATCGCGCGCGCCGCGAACGAGCAAATCGAGCAGCGGGCGGCCGGCTAGCACCTGGCGCGCTCACGCAAGAGGCGTGCTCGCTCCCGAGCGTGTCATCGCGAAGCTGGCGCCGCGGATTTGGTCCCGAGGCCCCGCGTGCAGTCATGCAGCCTTGGCAGGGCGCGCCAGCGTCACCAGGTTGCGGAGAATGGCCGCGGTTCCGCGCAGGCGCGCCTCGGGATCTTCCCAATCGTCGAAAAAGACCACCTTCATATCGGGCCGCACCCGGGCGGCCGGACCGAGATCTCCGATAAAGGCCACGAGGCGGTCGGGATTGGCGAAGGTATTGTCGCGGAACGTCACCAGCGCCCCCTTGGGTCCGGTCTCGATCTTTTCCACATTGGCCTGCCGGCACAACGATTTAATCGCGACGACCTGGAGAAGATGCTCGACCTCCTCCGGCAATGGCCCGAACCGGTCGACAAGCTCGGCGCCGAATGCTTCGATCTCGCGCTCGTCCTCGATTTCCGCAAGACGTCGATAGAGCGCAAGCCGCACCGGCAGATCGGCGACATAGCTCTCGGGAATCATCACCGGTGTCCCGATCGTGATC
>CBFGVM010000565.1:0-2156 GCA_965652015.1 uncultured Alphaproteobacteria bacterium | reverse complement strand
CCTACGCCGAAGAGATGCGGGGGATTGCCGAAGGATCGGGACAGAGCGAAGACGCCATCGCCCTTCTCAACGCGCGCTACGAGCTCGCCTTCACCCTGTTCGGCCAAGAAGCGCGAACTTCCGCCACGGCTGCAGAGTTGGTCGCACCGGATGGGTGCACCACGTTCGGCCTCTTGCCCGAAGCGACCGCCGATCGCCACACCTGGCTCGGCCAGAACTGGGACTGGCTCGAAGGCGTGCATGGCCGCACCTTCGTATTGCACGCGCGGCGGGCCACGCAGCCGAGTTTCGTCTGCCTCACCGAGGCTGGAATCGCCGGGGGCAAAATGGGCGTCAACGAGTGCGGGATCGGCCTCGTCGAAAACGGTCTCGCCTCGACCCACGATGGCCGCAATCCGTATGAGAAACCGTTCCACGTGCGTTGCCGGGAGGTGCTGAACGCGGAGCGATTCGAGGAGGCGCCGCGGCCGGTGACCGATACCGCTCGCACGTGCTCGGCGAATTTCGTGATCGGCGCCGCCGGCGGCAAGGTCGTCGATGTCGAATCGAGCCCGGATCACGTCAGCCGGCTGGATCCGCAAGACGGCGTCGTCACCCATTCCAACCATTTCCTGACAGAGGGCCACGGGGAGTCGCTGTTGGAGAAGATTTCTCCCAATACTCTCTATCGCGCCGATCGCATGCGCGCGCTGCTGCAGGTGCATCGCGGCGCCCTGTCCTTCGCGCACATGCGCGCGGCCGCCGCCGACCATTTCGGCGCGCCTTACGCGATCTGCCGCCATCCCGATGCGCGGGAATCCAGCGAGAAGCGCACCATGACCGTCGGCGCCGTCCTCATCGATCTCGAAGCGCGGACCATGCACGTTGCCAACGGCCCGCCCTGCACGAACGACTACGTCGCATTCGGTGTCTAGAACTCTTGTCCCTCTCCCCGCGAAGCGGGGAGAGGGTGCCGAGCCGCGAAGCGGCGAGGCGGGTGAGGGGCAGAACTATGCGTGGACCCCAACGAGGAAAGGTTCGATTGGAGCGACGCCTTCGGCACCGGGCCACCGATGCTGAAATGAAGTTATGGTTCGCGTTGTTACACGGGGCGAGGGGTTGCGCACCGAGTGCGCGGCGCGGCTGTTCAGGGTGAGGGCGGCGCGAACATACGCGTCTGCGCCTCGGCTGCGGCCTGCTCCATGGTCATGAACACCGCGCCGGCGCCCATCAGGTCCTTCAGCAGCTCCTCCAACGCGAGCATCCGATAGCCGCGGCCGATCACGTAGGGGTGCATGGTGTAGGTGAGCACGCCCCAGTCGACCGTCTGGCGCATGTAGCGGAACTCATCGAGCCAGTTCTCCATCACGGTGCGCGCCGACTGCAGGCCCGGGAGCACCGCAGTGGGCGTGCGCAAGAACTCGAAGTGCGGATGGTCGTCGAGCGACCAGCTGATCGGCATCTCGATCAGCGTCGTTTCCTCACCGAAGCGATACGGCTTCCCCAGTTCGGCGCGATCGCCGCGCCGGGCGCGATAGGGACAATAGTCCGCACCCATCAGACTCGAGTCGTAGAGAAATTCGTGCGCAAGCAGGAGATCGATCGTGTGTTCGCTCAAGTCCCATGAGGGCGAGCGATAGCCGCGCGCCTTGCGGCCGGTCAATTTGGCGATTGCATCATTGGCGCGCACGAGATCCGCCTCCTCCTCCGCGCGGGTCTGCTGCGCCGGCGGGACGTGCGCCCAGCTGTGATGCGCCACTTCGTGGCCGTCCCGCACGACCGCCTCGCAGGCGCGCGGGTAGCTCTCGATGGTAAATCCGGGAATGAACCAGGTCGCGCGGATACCGTGCGCCTTGAGCAAGGCAAGAATGAGCTGCGCGCCGACGAGCCCGAACTCGCCACGCGAGAGCGCGGTCGGGCTCGTCATGCCACGGGAAATAAATCCCGATTGGGTGTCGAAGTCGAACGTCAAGCAGACGATGTGGCGCGGCACCTTGCTCTCCGTGGACACGGGCGCAACCGGCATAGCATAGTCCCGCGCACTAAAGTTGCGGCGGACGTGCCACATCGTCCCCTCCCCCGCTTGCAGCCGAACTCGGGTATAACCAGTTCGGCCGCTTTATCGGCTCGCCCGACTCGGAAAAAAAAGCCTTCCGCTGGTGGGACAGGGACGGGGG
>CBFGVM010000564.1:0-2157 GCA_965652015.1 uncultured Alphaproteobacteria bacterium | reverse complement strand
GCCGGACATTCACGAACGGGGAAAGCAGCGGCCTTACGGCCTCCGTCACTCCGCCGGCCCCCACAGGAGGCGGAACGTCAAAGCCAACCCAGTCAAAATAGGCCAATCCAGGGCTGTGGAAAAGTGGCGAAACTACCTTTCGCCGGCGAGCCAATCGACGCGGTGGGCGCCACCGCCTTTCCCGGAGAGAGCAACCGCAAGCTCGGGCAGCAGCATCGCAAGCTCGTCGGTAAGCGTCCACGGCGGGTTGATGACGATGAGGCCGCAGGCGGAAAGCCGGCTCGACTCGCGCGGCGCGGCGACGCTGAGTTCGACGCGCAAAATCTTCGGAATGCCGCTGTTGCGCAGCCGCCGCGCCAACGCATCGGGCGCGGCGCGCTCCTTGATCGGGTACCAAGCGAGAAACATGCCGCTCGCCCATTTACGATGCGCGGCCGCCAGCCCCTGCCCGAGCCGCGCGAAATCGCCGGCATCTTCATAGGCCGGATCGACCAGTACCAGACCGCGCCGTTCCTTTGGCGGCACATAGGCCTTGAGCGCGGTCCAGCCGTCGATCGTCACCGCCTTCGCGCGCAGGTCGCCGGCGAGATTGCGGCCGAGCGCCGCCGCCGCATTGGGCTCGAGCTCGCAGGCGATGAGCCGGTCCTGCGCGCGCAAGAACGCGCCCACGAGCACCGGCGAGCCGGGATAGATCGTCAAGCGGCCGGCAGGATTGCAAGCGGCGACCGCATCGAGATACGGAGCAAGGAGCGTACGCGCGCGATCGGCAATCGGCGCCGCGACCAGCCGGCCGATTCCATCGCGCCATTCGCCGCTGCGCTGCGCTTCCTCCCCGGCGAGGTCGTAGCGGCCGGCGCCGGCGTGGGTGTCGATGATACGGAACGGCGCCGGCTTGCGCCGCAGATACGCGAGGATGCGCACCAACACGGCGTGCTTGACCACATCGGCGAAGTTGCCCGCGTGAAAGGCGTGACGATAATTCATGCGCGCGAAGTCATGCGCGCAAATTCAGATCTGTAAAGTGGCGAGGTGCAGTTCTAAGAAGACGGAAACAACATCATTCGGTCTGCACCCTGGTCCCACTGCTAAGCGGGGCGAGGGTGCACCGAGTGGCATTGCGGTTCTCAATCAATCGCAATCGCACGCTAACGCACTTGCGCTGCGTTCGCCCCGCGTACCGGCGGCATCACGATCTGCTCGCGGCGGCAAGCGCGTGCATCGATCTCGGGGCAGGCGCTGAAGCGAAGGTCCTTGCCGAGGCAAATGCGCACCTCGCCCAAGCGCCGGCTGTCACAGGTCACCGCGATGCCATCGCGGGGAAGCCCGGGATTAGCCTTGACGAAGGCTTCCTCGACCTCATCGGGCGTGACCGTGAGCGGCGCGTTCAGCGCGATATAGGCCTCCGGTATCTTCACTACCGCGCGCGCCTTGCGCACGGTTTCGAAATAAGCGTTGGGTGAAAGCCCCGAGCAGGTGCCGTGCCGGTCCCACTCGTGGAAGATGAGCCGCGGCGCCGGCATGAGATCGAGCATGGAGGAGACGATGTTGCGGTTGAGCCGCGGCGCCGGCTGCTGGCAGAATTCCGGAAATCCTTTCTCGTATTGCGGCCACAGCCCGTGCACCACAAACGAATAGGGCCGCGCACCGCATTGCTGCTGCGGCGGCGTGCCACGCTCGCCCGACGCCTCGCAGAATGAAGGCGACCAAGAGAGCGCGAGCACGTAGAAATCGAACTGACCGGGCTCATTCTGGCGCCGATCCTGCGCTGGCGCGATGTCAGCGATACCAACCGTGAGCCACACCGCCAGCGCGGCGAACGCAACGCGACCGAAACTACGAACCATGGGACACTCCCATTACCCCGGGGGACAGATGGACGGAAAGCGTAGCACTCCGAGTTGAACATTTCAAGAACAAAACGGAAATAAAAGCGGTCCGCGCGCGCCGGCCGACACGCGTCATCGCTTGTGCTACGATCATCACAAGCGAAGAGGGTCAACATGAAAAAGGCATTGCTGATCGCCGGGGTTGCCTGTCTGGTCTGGTCCATTCCGGGCGTAGCCGATGCCAAAGACAAGGCGCAAGCGGCGGCCGCGCAACAGAGCCCGGCCACGACGCAAAGAAGGGCCGTTACTCTGAAGTCGAGCTTCCGCGGGG
>CBFGVM010000563.1:0-2187 GCA_965652015.1 uncultured Alphaproteobacteria bacterium | reverse complement strand
CCGAACATTCTGCGCTGCAAAGGCATCCTGTCGTTCAAGGATGACGACGAGCGCTTCGTATTTCAGGGCGTGCACATGATTCTCGACGGCGATCATCAGCGACCGTGGCAGCAAGATGAGAAGCGCGAGAGCCGCATCGTCTTCATCGGCCGCGAGCTGCCGCAGGACAAGATCAGGGAAGGCTTCGCGGGCTGCGTGGCGTGAGCGCGGCTTTTTGTGTCCGGCCGAGCGAGCGCGACGCGCGAGCGAAGAGCCGGGACCCAGGAGCCGCACGACACATCATTGTGCAAATCGGTGTCGGGTTTGACGATTCTGGCGATAAGTCCCGGTTCTCGTTCCGCTCGCGCAAGAGCGCTCGCTGCACTCGCCCGGGACACGAGTGAGATGCTGACGCGATGACCGATGCGCGCGCCAGCATACCGTCCTTGGTCGAGCGCATGCGGCCGCTCGACGCAGGGGCCCCGGTGGTGGCCGCGCATTTCCTCGGCGAGATCGCAATCTTCGTGCTCGGCGAGGAGGCACTCCTCTTCGTACCCCGTGCGGGCGACGCACGCCGCGTCCCGATCCACGGCGGCGCCGTCCTCTCCTCGGCCGCCGACGCAAGCCGCATCGTCACCGGCGGCGACGATGGCAAGGTGATGGCGACCGACGCGCAGGGAAAGAGCATCGCCCTTGCCACCGATGCCAAGCACCGTTGGATCGATCACGTGATAGTCGGCCCCGCCGGCGCGATCGCCTGGTCGGCAGGCAGAGAGGTGTTCGTGCGGACGGCGAAGGGTGCGGAGCGCACGCTCGCGGTGCCGTCGACCGCCGGCGGCTTGGCTTTCGCGCCGAAGGGCCTGCGGCTGGCCGTGGCCCACTACAACGGCGTGACGCTCTGGTTCCCAAACGCCCAGAGCGCGCCGGACACGCTCGCATGGAAGGGCTCGCACCTGGCGGCCATCTTCAGTCCCGACGCGCGTTTCCTGGTCACGTCGATGCAGGAGCCGACCTTGCACGGCTGGCGGCTCGCCGACCGCAAAGATATGCGCATGTCCGGCTACAGCGCGCGCGTGCGCGCGCTCGACTTCAGCGTTGGCGGCAAGTGGCTTGCGACCTCGGGCTCGAACCAACTCATCCTGTGGCCGTTCCAAGCCAAGGACGGGCCCATGGGCAAGGCGCCGCGCGTCTTGGCGCCGACCGAGACGCAGGTCGAGGTGGTCGCTTGCCATCCCAAGCAGGAGGTGGTCGCGGTCGGCTACGCCGACGGCCTCGTGCTCTTGGTGCGAATCGACGATGGTGCCGAGATCCTGGCGCGCAAGGGCGCCGGTGCGCCGGTCACCGCGCTCGCCTGGAGCGCGACCGGCACGGCACTTGCCGTCGGCACGGAGGATGGCAGCGCCGGGGTCGTCGATCTCGGCTGATCAGCGGGCGCCAGCGGTTATTTCTTCGGCGGCGCGCTGCCGCTGCGCGACGCCGGGCGCGTATCCTGGGCGCTGAGTGCGTTATCGGGCAGTCGATTCCACACCTGGGTCTGGCCGAACAGGGAAATGCCGAGATAGCCGCGCACTTCGAGCTTCTTACCGTCCGGACTGACCCGCATCAGCGCGCGATAGACCGAGCCGTCGCGCGGATCCATGATCGTCCCGTTCTCGTAGGATAATCCGTTCCGCCGCATGCCTTTGATTAGCGTCAGGCCGAGCACCGGCCGGCCTTTCTCCGCCCCTTGGCATTTGTCGCAGACCCAATTGGGATCCTCGCCGGGCTTGTAGAAGATTTTGGCGATCGTGCCTTCATAGACCCCATTGCGCTCGGTGATCTTGAACCAGCTTTCCGGCGTGCCCCTATCGTCCACTTGTTCCCATAAGCCAGCGGCTGTGGGCTCGGCGGCGCGAAGGGGTGAGGCCGCGGCGACGACGAGGAGGACAACGAGCATCGATCTATGTAACGACATCAAAACACCTGCGATCTGTCCTGACTTGCGTTTCGATAATTCGATGAACCCTATCTAGGTCGCATGGCGGGCGAGACTGTGGTCATTTCACGGAGAATTCAACGCGGCCGATAAGCCGCCATTTAGAGCAGGGTCGTGGCTGCTGGCGAATCGACCCCATCAGTTCATATGAAGTCGTCCCCGCGAAAGCGGGGACCCATAACCACCGCCTCTGGAATATGGGTCCCCAGCATAAGCGCGTTTACGCGCGTCTT
>CBFGVM010000562.1:0-2190 GCA_965652015.1 uncultured Alphaproteobacteria bacterium | reverse complement strand
CGAGGTCGTAGGAGTAATTTTCCGGTTTCGGCTGGAAGGCCTGCGGCATCTCCCAATCGCTCGAGGATGATGACATCCAAGCACTCCTTGCTTGCGGCGGTCCTCGCCCACCCAACGATACACCACCACGCCGTGCGGTCCCCGTCTATCCTATCATCGGCGGTGCCGAAAAGTGGGTGGTCGATCATGCCTTGGCATGCCCAGTGGGCAGTTCGACCTTGACAATGCCCGCGCGAACAAAAATGACGGCGTTGGCGGGACGCGCTTGGCCGGTCGCAGCCCGGCGAGCGTCCCAGACGCATGCAGAGGATGAGCGAAGACCGACGCCTGACCGAAGTGATCGCGGCGATCGACGGCGTCAACGCCGCCGATCCCAATCGGATCGAGGTCGATGGCAGGCTCGAGCCCGCCGAGCTTGCTTATGGACGCCGCATGAGCGAGACGCTTGCGCGCATGACGCCCGATGCTTCCGAGCACCTGCGCATCGCGGCACGCGGCCAGCATATCGAGCGCTGGACCTCGCCGCGCACGCGCTATCCGGCCGGCCGCGTCGGATACTTAAAATGGCGCAAGGATCTGCAGGCCTTTCACGCGCGGCGGATCGGCGAAATCATGACGGCGCAGGGTTATGGCGCGGACGACATCGCGCGCGTCGGCGCGCTCATCCGCAAGGAGCGCCTCAAATCGGACGCCGAAGCGCAACTGATCGAGGACGTGGCCTGCATCGTGTTCCTCGAGCACTACGTCGCCGGTTTCTTGGCCAAGACCGATGCCGATAAGCTCGCCGATATCCTGGCCAAGACTTGGATCAAGATGTCGCCGCGCGGCCGCGATGAGGCCGGGAAGCTCGCGCTTCCGGCGCCGGTCAAGCCGCTGCTTGAACAAGGCTTAGGGCGGCTGCGGCGCGGCGGCTGAGCGCGGGAGCGACTCTCCGGCTCGCCCGGAGCAATAAGTAACCCCCTGTCGGCAAAGCTCGCGCCGCTCTCAAAAAAGCTCCGTCAGTTGCGCTGGTCCCGGCCTAGCTGGAGGTTAGGAACTCAGCGCAAGCTCGATCTATGCGCAGCAATTTTCGCAAAATGGCGCGCTCGGAGGGATTCGAACCCCCGACCCCCAGATTCGAAGTCTGGTGCTCTATCCAGCTGAGCTACGAGCGCCGCACACTTTTTATCGGAGCGAGCTTTTGATTTCCACTCAAGCTTGCCGCGCCCACAAGCAGCAAGACCCGGGGTCTCAGGCGTCCTCGCGATGAAATGCACTCGCCGTCCTGCCTGGGATGCGCCGCTACATCTTCCGATCACACCTCCGCGCTGTCGGCGCGCACTTGCCATGCTATGAGGAACTTTCTGCAATAAGGGAACGACAATGGCAGTCGCCAATCTACCGCCGTTCACGCAACTCCTCGGCGTGAATGTGCTGCACCGCTCGCCCGAAGGCAGCGAAGCCGAGCTCATCGTGCGCGAGGAGTTGTGCAACCGCCGGGGCGTGCTGCATGGCGGCGCAGTAATGGCGTTGGGCGATACGTTGGGCGGGATGACCGCCATCATGAATCTTCCCGACGGCGGCCGCACCGCGACCATCGAAAGCAAGACCAATTTCTTTGCCGCCGTGCCCAAGGGCGACACCGCGCACGCGGTCTGCATCCCTCTGCATCGTGGGCGTACCACGATAGTATTGGAGACGCGCATCACCCGCAGCGACGGCAAGCTCGCCGCAATCGTCACGCAGACCCAGCTCATCTTCGGCCAGAACGAGAGGGAGTGAAACCGCCCTCCCCCCAGCCCGCGCCGGATTCCTGGCAAGATTCCCGCGCAAAATCTGCGCTTGCTCAAAGGGTTCCAGCGACAGGAACTCGGCCGCGTGGTTGCGGGTTATCTCCCGACAGAACCTCAGACGGAGGTCACCATGACGGACCCCAGAGACTTCGATCGAAGAATGGACATGGAACGTGAGGCCGAGATGGAGCGCAGGATGGGCCCCACGAGCCCATGGGGCTGGATCGCTGGCGCCGTATTCATCGTCGTCGTCCTGGCGCTTGTATTCGCCGGGGGCGAGAGCACCCGCACCGCGCGTGAGGACGCGAGCCCGCCCGCAACAACGGGCATGGCGCCGAGAACCGCACCGCCGACGGTTGCCGTTCCCCCGGGACCGCCACCGTCGACCACCGGCCAGAGCGGGCAGCAGAACTGACGC
>CBFGVM010000561.1:0-2200 GCA_965652015.1 uncultured Alphaproteobacteria bacterium | reverse complement strand
CCTGGTACAAGGAAATCGGCCAAGGGTTGGGCGCGGCGCTCAATACCGCGTCCGCCGCCAACGCCTATGTGCTGGCCGACCGCGGCACGGGGCTGTCGTTCAAGAACCGCGGCGATCTCGACATTCTGGTGGCCGGCGACAAGCGGCTGTTCAATCAGTACGGCGTGATGCTGGTGAATCCCGAAAAGCATCCGCATGTAAAGAAAGACCTCGGCCAAGCCTTCATCAACTGGCTCGTTTCGCCCGAGGGGCAAAAGGCGATCGCGGATTACAAGATCAACGGGCAGGAGTTGTTCTTCCCCAACGCCAATGCACCGGGGGCGTGATGATGGACAGGGCACTCTGGCAAAGCATGGATTCGCTGCGCCGGCTCTGCCGCAATAGGAGCGGGGCGAATCTTCGAAAAGATTCCTTCAAGTTGTGCTGAAACCTTGGCAGGAGTGCACGATGAACAAGCTGAGCGCGCGTAATCAACTCAAAGGTAAGATCGTCGAAGTCAAGAAAGGCACTACGACGTCGCATGTCCGAATCGATATCGGCAACGGGATCGTCATCACCTCCGCAATCACGAACGAAGCCGTCGCTGATCTCAATCTCAAGGCCGGCGACGACGCTTGGGCCGTCATCAAGGCGTCCGACGTCATGATCGGGGTATGAATGTCCTGCAACCGCCGCGCGCTGATCACAGGTCTCTCGGCTAGCCTGCTTGCGCCGCGGTATGCCCGTGCAGCGACCGTGAGCGACAGCGCCGGTCGGACGGTGCCGGTGCCGGCACGGGTCGAGCGCGTCTTTCCGGCCGGACCTCCGGCGGCGATCTTGCTCTACACCCTCGCGCCCGACCTGCTCATCGGCTGGCCGCGCGCCAACCGGCCGGAGGAGCGCAAGTTTCTCTTGCCCGACGTCGGCGCCCGGCCGGAAGTGGGCCGCATCACCGGACGCGGCAACACCGCCAATCTCGAAGTCGTGCTGGCGCTGAAGCCCGACCTCATCCTCGACGTCGGCAGCGTTAACCCGACCTACATCTCGCTCGCCGATCGCGTACAGCAGCAGACCGGCGTCCCCTACGCGCTGGTCGAGGGCCGTTTCGACGGCATCCCGCTTGGCTACCGCACGCTCGGCGCACTGATCGGGAGGCGCGAGCAGGGCGAGGCCTTGGCGCGCATCGCCGCAGACATGATCAACACGATCGTCCAGCGTGTGAGCTCGATTGCGCCCGAACGACGGCCGCGGGTCTATTACGCCCGCGGGCCGCGCGGGCTCGAGACCGGGCTCGGCGGCTCGATCAATGTGGAGACGATCGAGCTTGTCGCACGTAACGTCGCAGGCGAGACCCAAGGCGGGCTCGCCAATGTTTCGATCGAACAGGTGCTGCTGTGGAATCCCGATGTGATCATCACGATCGACCAGGATTTCGCGGCCAACGTTTGGAATGATGCGGCCTGGGCGCCGGTTGCCGCCGTGCGTGCGCGCCGCGTACATCTTTCGCCGAAGCTGCCATTCGGTTGGGTCGATTTCCCCCCGACGGTGAACCGCTTGATCGGCCTATGGTGGCTGGCGAAGATCCTGTATCCGGATTTGTTTCCGGAGGATTTGCGCGCGTTGACGCGCGACTTCTATAACCGCTTTTATCATGTCATGCCGAGCGACGCGCAAATCGAGGAGGTGCTTGCGGGCCGCGATTGAAGTCATTCTGTCATCTGTACCGGTACCCCTCCAAACATAAGCGGTCGCTGACTCGTTATGACCCACCGCTTCCTCCCCGGCCTCATCATCGCGGTGGGCGTGCTCGCGCTCGGGCTCCTCGTCGCCTTCACCGTCGGGCGCTATCCCGTTACGCTCGCCGAGCTCGTCGAGGTCCTCGGCTCGCGCCTCACCGGGCGCCCAACCGCGGTCCCGCCGGCGGTCGAGAATGTCGTGTTGTTGGTGCGCGGCCCGCGCGTGGTCGCGGCGGTGCTGGTGGGCGCGGCGCTCGCGGTCGCCGGCACTGCGTTCCAAGGTCTCTTTCGCAATCCGTTGGTGTCGCCCGACATCCTCGGCGCCTCCTCGGGGGCCGCGCTCGGCGCGGTGCTCGGCATCTATTTCTCGCTCGGCGTCATCGGCATCGAGGCCCTGGCCTTCGTCGGCGGGCTCATCGCGGTCGCCGCGGTCTATGTCATCGGCTCGCTGTTGCACTCGCGCGATCCGATTCTGGTGCTGGTTC
>CBFGVM010000560.1:0-2206 GCA_965652015.1 uncultured Alphaproteobacteria bacterium | reverse complement strand
ACGAGCAGCAAGCTCGCTCTCCTCCCTCTCCCATAGGGAGAGGGGTGTGACGCTGCTCTGCGCGCCTTCACCGTTGCTTGATGAACGTGCTGTTGTGCAACTCGGTGAACGCCTGCTGCAGCTCGGCTTGCGTGTTCATCACGATCGGACCGTACCAGGCCACCGGCTCCTCGATCGGCTTGCCCGAGACTAGCAGGAACCGGATGCCCTCGTCGCCGGCCTGCACCGTCACCTCATCGCCGCTATCGAACACCACGAGCGATCGGTTTCCGGTTTGCTCGCGGATGAGCATCTCGCCCCCGTCCACCGCTTTTTCGGTGAGTACGCCGAACGGCTGCGAGGCGGAGCCGAAGGTTCCCGAGCCTTCGAACACATAGGCGAAGGCGTGCCGCCCGGTTTCGACCGGCAGGACCTTGCGCCGACCCGGCGGCACCCACACGTCGAGATAGCGCGGGTCGGCGGCAACTCCCTCGACCGGACCGCGCCGGCCCCAAAACTCGCCGCAGACGACCCGCACGCGCGTGCCGTCATCATCGACGATTTCCGGGATCTCGGCGGCCTTGATGTCCTGGTAGCGCGGCGCCGTCATCTTCAGCGACGACGGCAAATTCGCCCACAGCTGGAAGCCATGCATTCGCCCTTGCGCATCTCCCTGCGGCATTTCCTGGTGGAGAATTCCGCGCCCCGCCGTCATCCACTGCACGTCGCCGGCTCCGAGCTTGCCGCGATTTCCCAGACTGTCGCCGTGATCGACGCTTCCCGCCAGCACATACGTGATCGTCTCGATGCCGCGGTGCGGATGCCAGGGAAATCCCGCGCGATAGTCGTCGGGACGATCGTTGCGGAAGTCATCGAGCAGCAGGAATGGATCGAACTCGCGAGTATCACCGAAGCCAAAGGCGCGACGCAGCTTCACGCCCGCGCCTTCGAGCGTGGGTTTGGATTCGATGATGCGCTTCACCGGCCGAATGGACATGATGTTTGCCTTTCCTGACGTGTTTTGCGCCACCGATCTCGCGATGTACCGCGCGATTAGGCAGCGGCCTCGTGCGCGAACGACACGCGCGCTGCAAAGGTCGCGAATTGATCGATGAAAGCTTTGAGAAATCCTCGCGTGCTTTCATCGGTGATGCTCCCGGTCGAATCCATCACGCCGGGCTTGAACGAGATGTAGGCTTCGCCGCCCATGACGACGACCCCCAATATTCCCAAGATCTGCCGCAGGTGCACTTGCGCAAGCGCGGCGCCGATCGCACCCGGCGAAGTTCCGGTAATAGCGGCCGGCTTTCCGCTCCACGAATTTTGGCCATAGGGGCGCGCACCCCAGTCTACGGCGTTCTTAAGCAACGCGGGCAGCGAGCGGTTATGCTCCGGGGTCACGAACAGCAACCCGTCGGCCGCGGCAATCTCCCACTTGAACCGCAGCACGCTCTTCGGCAGCTCGCCTTCGAGGTCCTGGTTGTAGAGCGGCAGATCGCCGATCTCGACGAAACGGAACTCGGCTCTGTCCGCGCCGAGCCTGACGAGCGCGTGCGCCAGCTTGCGATTGATGGATTCGCGGCGATTGCTACCGACGATGACCGCGATCTTGACCTTTGCCATGGCGGGCGTACCTTGGTTATGGTTTGATACCAAGGCTACATAGATGCCTAAGCGGCGAAGACAAGAAGGCACATCGCTGATACCGAGTAACCTGCACATGCCCGAAGATTGCCGCGCCGTGAGCGAGGTGCTCGCGCGCGTCGGCGATAAGTGGACGGTGCTGGTCGTCAGCACGCTCGGCGACGGCCCGAAACGGTTCAACGAGGTGCGCCGCGCGCTCGGCAGCATTTCGCAGCGGATGCTGACCTTGACGCTGCGCGGGCTCGAGCGCGACGGGCTGGTGACGCGCACCGTCTTCCCCACTATCCCGCCCCGCGTCGAGTACGAGTTGACCAAGCTCGGACATTCATTGCTCGAGCCGGTGAGCAGCCTCGCCCTCTGGGCGCGGCAAAACCGCCCGGGGATTGCCGCCGCGAGGCAGCGCTTCGACGCCGCGGCGCAGCGATCCTGAGCCACCCGCATGCTTCCGGCGGTTCACGAGGCCCCCGCAGCGTCCGAGCCTTATGGCGGCAGGCGTTATTGTGATAACATTCCTTGACGCCTTGCTTTGAGCCCTGATTGGCGCGTTTGCGCGGGCTTGTTTTGGACGCCGGCGCGCGCCACC
>CBFGVM010000559.1:0-2218 GCA_965652015.1 uncultured Alphaproteobacteria bacterium | reverse complement strand
GTTTCGTGCGCGAGCTCGATCTGCGTTACACCGGCCAAGGTTACGAGCTACGCACACCGCTCGAAGGATTATTCCTCGATCGGCTGACGGCGGCGTCGCTGCAAGCGGCACGGGAGAGGTTCGATGAACGCCACGCCCACATTCACGGCCATGCCGCCAAGGAGCGGCCGGTCGAACTGGTGAGCTACCGCCTGCGCGTGCGCGTGGCCGTCGCCAAATACGAGCCACGCGAGACGTCGCCTTCGCCGGAGAGCGCCGGCGCGGTCAAGGGGCAACGCACGATATCGCTCAACGGAACGAGCATGCAGGCGACGCTCTATGAGCGCCACCGCCTGGGTGTCGGCGCGGCAGTTGCCGGGCCTGCGATCGTCGAGCAGTTCGACGCCACGACTCTCATTCCGCGCGGGTGGAGCGGGCGGGTCGATGCTCAAGGCAACCTGATCCTGGCGAGGGCGTGAGCATGGACGCCATCACGGTCCAGATCCTGCGCAACAAGGTCGCGAGCCTGGTCGATGAAATGCATTACCACTTCTATCGCTCCGGCTACTCGACCATCATCCGCGAATCGCGCGACTTCAGCTGCGTGATCCTCGACCGCGAGGGGCGCTTGATCGTGGCGCCGCCGATGTTCTTCCACGCGCCGGTCTATCGCCATCTCGTCGGCCGTATCCGCAAGGCCTATGGCACGGACGCAATCAACGACGGCGACGTGTTCGTCTCCAATCATCCCTATGAGGGCGGTCTCCCGCACGTCTCCGACATGGCTTTCGTCGCGCCGGTTTTCGCGGCCGGCGAGATCGTCGCGTTTTCAGGCTCGATCGCGCACAAGGCGGACGTGGGCGGCGCCGTCGCGGGCTCGACCTCGGCCGACGCCACCGAGATGTTCCAGGAAGGGCTTCTCGTGCCGCCGATCAAGATCGTCGACGCGGGGATCGCGCAGACGGACGTGGAACGCATCATCCTCTCCAATAGCCGTCAGCCGGCGCTCATGCGCGGGGATATCCAGGCGCAGATCGCAGTGACGCAAATGGGCGCGCAGCGCATCAAAGCGCTGTGCGAACGTTTCGGCGCACACACGGTTACTGATGCCTTCGCGGCCATCCTCAAGGGCGCTGCCGACGAATTGCGCGCGGCCATTGCCAAATTGCCGGCGGGAGAGTCGTCGGCGGAGGGATTGCTCGACAGCGACGGCGTCGTGATCGACAAGCCGGTGAAGCTCGCCGTCACCGTCGCCATCAAGGAAGGGACCGCGAGCTTCGACTTCTCCGCTAGCGATCCGCAGGCCCGCGGTCCGGTCAATCTGCGGCCGTCGATGGTCGAAGCGTGCGTGTTCTACTCGCTGATCGGCTGCCTCGGGCCCAATCTGCATTTCAACGACGGCATGCGCGAGGTGGTGCGCCTCACATTCGCGCCCCGCACCGTCACCAATGCCGAGCCGCCGGCCCCCGTCTCCAATTACCAGATGGTCAACCTCAAGCTGGTGGACGTCATCCTCGAGGCGCTTGCCCGATTTTATCCTGCGCGCGCCATCGCCAATTCCGGGTCGTCGAGCGCGCTGACCATCGCCTGGGCCAAGGGCCGTCCCGGACAGTCCACCATGCAATACGAGATCATGGGCTCGGCCTATGGCGGCGGCATGGGTTACGACGGCGCCTCCGCCACGGCGACGCATCTCAGCAACCTGCACATCACCCCGATCGAAATTCTCGAATCCGAGTTTCCCTGCCGCATCACCCGCTTCGAGCTCGTCCCGGACTCGGGCGGCGCCGGCCAATGGCGCGGCGGCTTGAGTCTGCTTCGCGAATACGAGCTTCTGGAAAATGCAACTGTGATTCGCCGCTACGACAAGAGCCGTTTCCCGCCCGGCGGCATCGCCGGCGGCAAGGCTGGAAGCGGGGCGCGCTTCGTCATCCGGCTCGATACTGCGCAGGAATACGTGACGCCGGCCTCGGGTCGCTACGAGATGCAAGCGGGCGACCGCTTCCTGTTGCAAAGCGCGGGCGGCGGTGGCTATGGCGATCCACCCCGGCGCGATGGCGCTGCGCTTGCCCGCGATATAGCCGACGGATATGTCTCGGCCGAGGGCGCGAAGAAGGACTATGGCGGGTAGCACGCCCTCGCCGGTAACGTAGTGCCCCCCCCCCCGGGGGCCCCAGACCCCCCCCCTCGGGGAATTTGGTCCCCCCGTGATCGGGGGAGACAACATTGTGTGGGGCGT
>CBFGVM010000558.1:0-2249 GCA_965652015.1 uncultured Alphaproteobacteria bacterium | reverse complement strand
CAGCGACAGGTCGTAGACGATCTTCAACACGCCGCAGATGACGAGCGGCAATCCGGCCAATGAGGTCGACAGCAGGGCGCCGGACAGCGCCGGACTGATCGCGGAGGCTAAGCTGCGCGGAACAGCGGTGACGCTTGCGGCCGCCGTCCGCTCGGGCGGGGTCACCACCGCCATCACGTAAGAGGTGCGCGTCGGCACGTCCATCTGCGAGAGGGCCGAGCGCACCAGCAGCAGCGCGAGAACAATAGTCAGATTCGGCGAGAAGGCTGCAAGAATGAGGCAGACGCTCGAGGGGATATGCGTGAACACCATGGTATTGACGAGACCGAAGCGTTGGCCAAGGCGCGCCGCCACCGGATACGAGAAGGCGGTGAGAACATTCGACCAGAAGAAGAACGCGCTCGCGGCTGTAAGCGACAGCTCAAATCGCTCGAACAGCCAGAGCGCTATGATGGATTGAACGGTGAATCCGCCGGCAAACGAATCCAGGCTGAATAAGGCCGCGAGTTTGTAGACAGTCCGGCGGGAGGGACCCAACGGCGTGGCTTGAGGCGCCGTTTCGGTAACCTCGGCGCGGGGAAGGCGGGAATAGAACACGGCTCCGATGAGCCCAAGCGCCGCGTAGACATAGAACATGATCTGCAGGGCGCCGATCCTGCCCATGCCAAAGGAAACCAACAGGTCAGGTGCGCCGGCGGCGAGCGCGCCGGCTGCAATCGACAACGCGCCGATCAGGCTATAGCGGGCGAAAACGTGGGTCCGCTCCTTGTCCGATGCCCGGTGCGCGAGCGCGGCTTGTTCGAGCGGCACATGCACCCCGATGTCCCCGGTGGTCGGATTCATCGTGCCGATAAAGGCAACCGCCGCGATGAAGACCAGATGTTGGAGGCCTGGGATGGCAATCCCGGTCACCACCATCAACGCCGCGCAGGCGAGAAGGAGCGTGCGCAAATCATAGCGCGGAGCCAAAAAACCGACGGCCAAGGTTGTGGCGGCCGAGCCTAACAGCGCAGCGGTAGCGACCAGGCCGATCTGGAATGGATCGAACCCGATCTCGAGCAGATACGCCGGCAGGATGATGGCGGCGAAGCCGTCGCCAAAGCCTCGGGCAGCGCGTGCCGCATAGAGATTGAGAACATCCGCGCGTCCAGCCAAGGCTTCGAGGGCGCCACGGTGGAAGTATGGCAACTGCACCATGGATCAGTCGGCCGGCGTCACCGTGAAGTCATCGAAGTACACGTGGCTGTCGGCCTTGGACCACAGGCCGATGCGGCCCGATACGGGCTCGGGGAGCACGTGCTCCAGATAGAGCTTGCCATCGAGATATGCGGCCACCTTCGTGCCGGCGATGCGGACCTTGAGGTCATGCCACTGGCGAGTAGGGGTCGGCGTGTTGCGAATCCATTTCACCGAGGATCGCTTGCCTTTCTCGAACTTCCACAGCACCAGATTGTTTTCGAGAGGATTGGCGCGGACGGTGAGGTAGTCGCCGTTCGGCTTGAGGTTGAACAGGATTCCGGCGCCCTGATCGATGCGGCCGGAAATCCCTTCGAAGCGTACGGAGATTTCGCCATCGCGGAAATCGGTGACGTCTTTGGCGACGACGTAGGGGAAATACGCATAAGCCTGAACCCGGTCGAGGAATTCGGCATAGCGGTCACCGTAAAGCGCGCGCGCTTTGTCCGCGATGCCGGCCGCGGTCTGTCCTTCTTTCCACTGCCGCCCATCGACGACCAGCACTTTGTTGTTGCCCTCGCTCTCGATCCGCCAGACGCCGACGACGCTCACGAACGATTTCGGCTCGGCGCCGACGGTCTCGTCCGAGAAGTCGAGTTTCAAGGATTGCCCTGCATCGGCATATGTCAGCAGCGCCGCGAGCCCGACGGTTGCGATGGCGATTGTCGCAGTGCGCTTGCTCGTTGTCATGCTTGGCCTCCATTTTTGATGAGTTGGGCGGGGATTTGCGGCGGGCGGCGGCTGCGCCACCACGCGATCACGATCAACAGCGGAAGGCCGCCGCAAAACCAGGCGAGCGCGGGCGATCCGTCGGCGAGCAGCGGGTAACCCGGATACTCATGGCCGGCGATCGGCTCCGGATTTGGCCGTCCCGCGAGCGCATAGATGAGCGGCACGATTTCGCGAGGACTAGTCGAACGGCTTTTGTCCGAACGGCCGGCGTAGGAATACTCGATCTCGCCGTAAGCCTCGTCACTCGCGCTGCCGACCACGCTTTGGCCGCTCGTGGCGAG
>CBFGVM010000557.1:0-2253 GCA_965652015.1 uncultured Alphaproteobacteria bacterium | reverse complement strand
CCTACTGCATGGCCACCTTGCCGGACAACGGCGGCTTGGTGATCGAACCGACGCCCAGCGCGCTGATCGTCGAGGCGCCCGACGGCCAAGTCTTCGCCACGCGCGGCGTCTTCAAGGGCGACAAGCTCTCTCCGCAAGACATTCCCGCGAACCTGTCGCGCGCCATCATCGCCATCGAGGACCGCCATTTTTACGAACACGGCGGGTTCTATGTGCCCTCCATGGTGCGGGCGGCAATTCGCAACATTGTTTTCGGAAGCGTGCGCGAGGGCGGGAGCACGATCACGCAGCAGCTCGCGCGCATGACCTATCTCTCGCCCGAGCGCACCATCAAGCGCAAGATCCAGGAAGCGATCCTGGCGATGTGGATGGAGCGCACGCTCGGCAAGGAGGAAATTCTCAGCCGCTACCTCAACACCGCCTATTTCGGCGCCGGCGTTTATGGCGTGGACGCCGCCGCGAAGCGCTACTTCGGCAAGACCGCGAAAGAATTGTCGCTCAGCGAATCGGCGATGCTCGCGGGCCTCGTGCGCGCGCCCTCCGCGCTTGCTCCCACCCGCCATCTCGAAGGAGCACGGCAGCGGGCGGCGCTGGTGCTCAATGCGATGGTGCAGACCGGCGCGATTTCCCGAGAGCAGGCCGATGCCGCGCGCCGACAGCCCACCGTGTTGCGGATGCCGCCCGACAATCCGCCGGGAACGAACTATTTCGTGGATATGCTCGGTGGCGACGTGAAGCGTCTCGTCGGCTCGGCGCCCCCGGATGTGACCGTGCGCTCCACCCTCGATCTCGATCTGCAAAACATGGCCGAAAGCGTCATTGCGCGTCGGCTCAAGGCGGAAGGACGTGCCAAGAAGGTCGGGCAGGCCGCTCTCGTCGCGCTCGCACCGGACGGCGCCATTCTGGCGATGGTAGGAGGCCGCGACTACAACGAAAGCCAGTTCAACCGGGCGACCCAGGCCAAGCGGCAACCCGGCTCGCTGTTCAAGGTGTTCGTCTATCTCACCGCCTTCCAAAAAGGGCTCGATCCGCAGATGACCGCGGTCGACCGGCCGGTGCAAATCGGCAAATGGGAGCCGGAGAACTATAGCGGCCGCTTCCGCGGCGTCGTGACCTTGCGTAGCGCTTTCGCCAACTCGATCAACTCGGTGGCGGTTCAGCTTGCCGACGCCATCGGGATCCAATCCGTCATCGACACGGCGCGCAAGCTCGGCGTGCAGTCGGAACTGCCTGCGGTGCCCAGCCTGGCGCTCGGAGCCGGCGAAGTCACCCTGCTCGAGATGACGCGCGCCTTTGCCGCGATCGCGGCCGATGCGGAAAGCGTCGAGTCGTACGCGGTCCGCGCCATTCGCAGCGGCGATCGCGTTCTCTATTCGCGGCAAAAAACCCAGATCCAGCCGGCCGGCAACCCGGTCGCGCGCGCGGCCATGCACGACGTTCTCGCCAGCGTCGTTCGCGAAGGCACGGCTCGCGGGGCGAGGATCAACGTCCCAGCGGAAGGCAAGACCGGCACGAGCCAAAACTATAAAGACGCATGGTTCATCGGATTTACCAACGACATCATCGTCGGCGTGTGGGTCGGCAACGATGACAATACCCCCACGAAAGGCGTCACCGGCGGCGATCTTCCGGCGCGCATCTGGAACGAATTCGTCAGCCAATCCGCTCCGGTTCGGGCGAAGCTCGCTCGCGCTTCCTCGCGCGGCACCGCGCTCGCCGCGTTCGAGGCGGGCGATGCTAAGCGCGCGCCGAATGCGTCGGTCATTCGCGGCGTGCCGGTTGTGCCGAATACCGGGATGCTGGAGATCCAGGGCCGCATCGTGCGGCTGTTCGGAGTGGAAGGCGCCCGCGGGCGCGCCCTGCGTGAGTTCAGACGCTATCTCGGAAATCGAGAGGTGACCTGTGAGCCGGCCGGCGGCGGCAATGACTACCGATGCCGAATCGATGATCAGGACCTCTCCCGCGTGGTGCTGTTCAACGGCGGCGGCCGAGCGAGCGCGAACGCATCGGCGGAATTGCGCGCGCTCGAGCAGCAGGCGCGTTCAAGCCGTATCGGCATCTGGGGCGGAAGGGACGAGGAGGACGATCAGGCTTATCCGTATCAGTTGCAGCGCTGAACGCTCACCCCGCGATAATTCGGCTCGGACGGTTCGGCAATGTCGACCGCGCTGACGTTCGTGAAGACATTGGCAGCGACGTCGGCCGGCACGTCATGCGTCAAGGGAGTAAGCGGTCGGTCCTTGTCGCCACACT
>CBFGVM010000556.1:0-2255 GCA_965652015.1 uncultured Alphaproteobacteria bacterium | reverse complement strand
ACGTGTTCTTTGGAGCCACAAAAGACGTGGATGCCCGCGCCACGCGCGGGCATGACGAACCATCCGAATGGGATTTGCACCAAAAGCCGTCCAACAAAGACGAAGCGGGTGAGGGACATTCTCACGCCCCAAGGCGCTACCCCTCACCCGCATCGCTCGCTGGCGCTCCGTCGCTAACCCACCGCCTGCCAGGTCCCCACACAGGCGGGAGCGGACATCACACCCCCAACATCCCCCACACCGACAACGTTTCCTGAAAGAATGGCAAAAAAAAGCTGCAGCCGGAATTTTCCCCGGCCCAAAAGATGGCAAAAAAAGCTCGGCTGAATCGCGGTTCGCCACAAACGTTGCGGCCACGGCCGCTCGCATGCAATGGCGTCGCCACAGTGACGGGTAGCGGACCAACCGCTGAAGGAACGATGGAGATCCGATGAGCGTGCTCGAAGCTCGGAAGGCACGCGCGCGAGCGTGGTTCGAAGCGTTGCGCGATGACATCTGCGGCGCGTTCGAAGGGCTGGAAACCGAGCTGCCCGCGCACGCGCCGCTCGCCGAACAGACTCCCGGCCGCTTCGCCCGCACGGCGTGGAGTCGTACCGATCACGGCGGCGGACAACCGATCTCGGGTTCGCCCGGGACCGCCGGGCCGGCTAACGCCGACCCGGGCGGCGGCGGCGTGATGGCGAGCATGAGTGGCCGCGTGTTCGAGAAGGTCGGCGTTCACGTGTCCACCGTCTTCGGCGAGTTCGCGCCCGAATTCCGCAAGGAGATCCCGGGCGCAGAGACGGATCCGCGATTCTGGGCCTCCGGCATTTCTCTGATCGCCCATCCGCAGAACCCGCATGTGCCGGCGGTCCACATGAACACGCGTTTTGTGGTGACCACCAAGGTTTGGTTCGGCGGCGGTTCGGATCTGACGCCCGTCCTCGACGCCCGCCGCCGCCAGGACGATCCCGATACGGTTGCGTTCCATGCGGCGATGAAAGCGGCTTGCGACGCGCATGCGCGCGTGGCGCCTTATGCGAAATACAAGCAATGGTGCGACGAATATTTCTACTTGCGTCACCGCGGCGAGATGCGCGGCGTCGGCGGCATTTTTTTCGACTATCTCGACAGCGCGGACTGGGAGGCGGATTTCGCTTTCACCCAGGAGGTGGGCCGCGCCTTCATAGGCATTTATCCCGAGCTGGTGCGCAAGAACTTCGCCACCCGGTGGAGCGCGGCCGAGCGCGAGGAGCAGCTCGTACGCCGCGGCCGCTATGTGGAGTTCAACCTGCTCTACGACCGCGGCACCGTGTTCGGGCTGCGCACCGGCGGCAATGTCGAGGCGATCCTCTCCTCGCTGCCGCCGGTGGTGAAGTGGCCGTGAGCCGCCTCAGCGCACGAATGCGTTGACGATCATCGCCGCACCGCCTCCGATCACCACCGCATCGAGGATCACGGTATGGACATGCACGGACAGGCGCCCGATCAGCACCTTGGCCAGGAAGGCGCCGGGAAAGGCTACAGCGCCGATGAGCAGCGCGATTGCGACCACCTGCGCGTTCACCGCACCGGCAAGCCCGAAGGTGGCGAGTTTGGCGAGCCCGATGCCGATCGAGATGACCGCATCGGTTGCGACCACGGCGGCGCCTTCGAGCCCTGCCGCCATCAAGAGCGAGAGCAGGATGATGCCGGCGCCAACCGTGCCGCCGGCGAGCGGCCCCCAGGCGAAGGAAGCAGCGGCTAGGCCGCGGTTCGAGAGCGCAAGGCCGCGTCGCCGCATCAGCCGGCGCAGCGGCACGCTCGCCACCAGCATGGCGCCGATCACCAGCGCCGCGCCTTCGCCGGTCAGCATGGTATAGCCCCAGGCGCCAAGCACGCAGGTCGGCACGGCGGCGGCGAGCACGATCAGCGCGCGCCGCCCATCCACGAAGCTCCAAAACGCCGCCGCGCGACTCGTATTCGTCAACAGCGCCGAGATGGAGAGGATGGGGACCACCGGCTCGGCGCCAATGATTGGCACCAAGACCAGCGGCATCAGCACGCCGGTGCCGTAGCCGGCGACCCCGCCGACCACGGAGGCGACGAGCGCCATTCCCGCAATCAGGGCAAGCTGCGGCAGGGAGACTTCGGCAAAGCCCGCGGAAAGCGATTCGAGCATGAGGTTCAGTCATACACGACCGCGCCTCGACGCGTGTCCCGGGCGCAGCGCAGCACGGAGTGGTGCGCTGCAGACACCGATCTCGGGTTTACCCGAGATCGGCGCTTAAATGCGC
>CBFGVM010000555.1:0-2267 GCA_965652015.1 uncultured Alphaproteobacteria bacterium | reverse complement strand
CTAGCGCCAGCAGCGGCCCGGAGTCAGGCACCGCAGCAAAACAGCGTCGTCATTCGTCAAGTCGTCCAACCAGACGGGCACCGGAGCACTCGCGTATCGGGAGGTATCGAATATCGGCGCGGTGAAAATTGGCCTCATTCCGCTTTGATGTTCGCCGCCTTTATGATCGGCCACCATTTTTCGATCTCGGCTTTATGATACGCGGCGAGCGCCTCCGGCGTCTGCTGCTCGGGCGGCGGCAGTTCCTGACCCATGTCGACGTAGCGCTGCTTGACGGTCGCGTCGGCGAGCGCTGCGCGCACTGCGCTGTTGAGCTTCGAGACGACGTCGGCAGGTGTACCCTTGGGCAACCAGAGGCCGTGCCAGAAACCCATGACCAGACCGGGTATGCCCATTTCCTCGAAGGTCGGCACCTCCGGCGCCGCGAACCAGCGCGCCTTGGCCATCACGACATAGGGCTTGATCTGGCCGTTGCGTGCCCACGGCAAGGAGTTCCCCGCAAAGTCGCACATGAAGTCGACTTGACCGGCGACCAGGTCTTGCATCGCTGGCCCGCCGCCGCGATATGGCACGAACTGGAACTCGGTGCCGGTCGCGTTCTGGATGTAGATGCCGCACATGTGCGAGCCGCTGCCGACGCCGACCGTTGCGGCAGTGGCCTTGGGATTGACCTTGAGCCAGGCGATGAACTCCTTGAGGTCGCGCGGGATAAGGTCCTTCTTCGCCACCACCCAGAGCGGCGAATTCGCCACGAAGGCCACCGGCTCCAGATCTTTCAACAAGTCGAATTGCAGCGGAATCATCGCGCCGCTGCCGACATGGCTCGCCCAATTGCCGAAACTCAACGTGTAGCCGTCGGGCACGGCACGCGCCACTCGCGTCGTGCCGATGCTGCCGCTGGCGCCGCCGACATTTTCGACCACGATCGGTTGACCGAGCGTGGTCTTCATATGCTCGGCCAAGACGCGCGCCAACGTAGTGGTGGCGCCGCCCGCTGGGAACGGCACGATCATGGTAACCGGCCGCGACGGATAGGCTTGTGCCCTAACGACGCGCGACGCTGCCGGCACGGCGATAGCACCCACCGCTAGTTGGGAAAGTTGTCTACGGGTCAGTTTCATCGCGGTCACTTCCTCTCGCGCCGCTTCATTCGATTACCTCGTCGGCGCGGGGCGAGCCGCGTTGCGGGCACTTCTAGGCCGAGCATCCTTGCGGCTTGCCCGGTAAATCGGCCGGCTTTAGCGCCCTCGAGGATGCAACCCGCGTAGGCGCCGACGTGGCGATCGGTCTCCGCGAAACTGGTCCTGCAACTAATCAGTCCGCCAGCCTCGGCATATTCAAACCAAAATCTCGACTTGCCCGCATCAGCGCAGCAGCGGCCCGTCCGCTTTCTTCCAGGCGTCGATGCCGCCCTGGATGTGACAGGCCGATGCGACGCCCGCGTCCTGCGCTGCCTGCACCGCCATGGCCGAGCGCTCCCCGAACGCGCAGTAGAAGATGATGCGCTTGCCGGTGGCGCGGGCGAGTTCGTGCAGCATGCCGCCCGGACGGACATTGGCCGCAAGATCGGGGTAGGGGGCGTGCAGCGAGCCGGCAATGACGCCGTGCTTCTCGCGTTCGCTGCGCTCCCGCAAATCGACCAGCACCACGTCGCCCCGGTCCTGGAGCGAGAGAGCCTCGGCGGCACTCACTGCCCAGCCGCGCCGCGCAATCGCGTCCTGGACCAGTCCGACGCGCATATTTGCCGGCACCGCCACATCCATCATCTTCGGGTTGGGAAGGTTGAGATTGTTCATCAGGTCGGCGTATTGCTCGATCGACTTCACCTGCAGTCGCGGATTGAACGCCTTCTCCTCGCCGATGGTCGAAACCATTTCGCCCTTATAGTCGTGGGCGGGGAAAATCATGGTCTCGTCGGGCAAGCGCAAGAGCTTGTTGAAGATCGAATCGTACTGCGCGCGCGGGTCGCCATTCTGGAAATCGGTGCGGCCGGTGCCGCGGATGAGCAGCGTGTCGCCGGTGAACACCCGGTCGCGCATCAGGAAGCTGTATGAATCGTCGGTATGGCCCGGCGTGTAGAGCACGTCCAGCGCCACCCCTTCGATGGTGAGCTTGTCGCCCTCCGATAGCCGCATCGAGACCACATCGACCTTGCTGCGTTCGCCCATCACGGTGATGCAATGGGTGCGGTCGCGCAGCGCGCCCAATCCGGTGATGTGGTCGGCATGCAGATGCGTGTCGACCGCTTTCACCAGTTTGAGGTCGAG
>CBFGVM010000554.1:0-2289 GCA_965652015.1 uncultured Alphaproteobacteria bacterium | reverse complement strand
TCTCTCGATAGGCGCAGACTGTAGCCCGCATGAGCGCCAGCGACATGTGGGACAACCTCGCCGCGGCCACTGATGTGCCCCGGATTTCGCTACGCTCATCCGGGCTCCACGTCCTCACTCGATCACCTCGTCGGCGCGAGCGATGAGCGTCGGCGGCAGCGTGATGCCGAGCGTCTGTGCAGTCTTGAGGTTGATGAGCAGCTCGAAATGCGTGGGCAATTCGAGCGGCAGGTCCGCCGCCCGCGCGCCGCGCAAGATGCGGGCGGCGAGACTGGCTGCGGTTTCGCCGATCGCGCTCTGCTTGGGCCCGTAGGACATCAGGCCGCCGTCGCGTACGAGCGCGCCGGTCTCGAAGATCGTCGGCAGCCGATTCGCGCTGGCAAACTCCAGGATACGCTTGCGGTTGAGCATGGTCAGCGCGTCGGACACCATCAGGATGGCGTCGGGGCGCTCACGCGTCATCTCGGCAAAAGCATGCTCGAAATCCTCGGGCTCGCGTACGCCCAAAGTCTGGACTTTGAGTCCGAGCACGCGAGCGGCGTCCTCGGCGGAGCGGTAGCGCAGCGTCATGCCGAGGTCGGCTGCATTCCACAGCATGGCGACGCGTGTGATCGCCGGCAGCGCATCGCGCATGATCTCGAGGCGCTTGGCGCTGAGCTCGGTCGACATCTCCGTGACGCCGGTGATATTGCCGCCCGGCCGCGCGACCCCGTCGACCAGGCCGGTCGCGACCGGATCGCCGGCGCCGGTGATGACGATCGGTATGTCCTTGGTCGACGTCTTGGCGGCGAGCGCCGCGGGATAGCCGAACGTGACGATGACATCGGGGTTGGCGGTCTTGAGCTCGGCCATCAGACCATCGAGCCGCTCGAGGCGTGCATCGGCCGCTCGCTGTACCACGACGAGGTTCTGGCCGTCGACGAATCCGCGCGCAGCGAGACCGGAGAGAAGGGTCTTGCGGCGTTCGTCGAGTAGACCCGCCGCGGGTCCCGTGCCAAGCATCCCCAGGCGGTAGGTCCTGCCGGACTGCTGCGCGCGCGCCCCGAGCGGCCAGGCCGCGACGGCGGCGATGAGTGATGTAATGAACTCGCGACGCTTCATTCGACCAACTCCTCGTGCAGCTCGGTTCGTTTCCGACCTCATCCTGAGGTGGACGCACCTACGACACGGGACCTCGTTCCACATTCTCGATCTGCGCGGCGGCAGAGCCGAGCAGCGTGACGAATTCTCGCCGCCTCATGCAGACCATGGGGTGCCCCGGCATTGTGTCGCACTCTTCGCAGCAAACAGCCGACGGTGGCTCGCGCAGGCGGTTTGCCGCAGTTTCAACCTAGCGCGGCGCGCGCGGCAGGTCTTTGGTGCGGACCTGAATTGTTCTGAATCGATGGGGGCGAACAACTGCGGCCGCAGGCGGGCTCCAAGGCGGAATTTCGGGGAATTGGGCACTGAGATCAAAGCGTTAACATCGTAGCCAGCGCTTCGGCGGATCGGCTGCGCTCGGTGGCCGACCGCCCACAAAGCGGGAGTCTTTCGTTTGCGTTGATTGCACTCGCCGGCTCTAACTCTACGAGCCCGGCGGAGGCGGGGACAGCATGCGCACCAAGATCGAGGCAACGTGGGTCGTGGGCTATGAGCGCGAGCGGCACACATTGGTGCGCGACGGAGAGCTCGTCTTCGAGGACAACAGGATCCTCCACGTCGGCAAAGGATTCGAAGGCCGAGTCGATCGGGTCATCGATGCCAAGGGAAAGCTCGTTTGTCCCGGCTTCATCGACACCCACGTGCATTCCGGCCACCGCGCCTCGCACCGGCTCATCACCGATACCGGCCGGCCGATGTATTACGGGCAGCCGTTTCTCGAAATTTCCGTTCCCAAGCAAGGCAAGGTCGTCAAAGGCGATCCGCGTTACCTCAAGCACGGCGACGCCGGATCGGCGGCTGCCTTCGAGCTCAATGCCGCGTTCACCGTGGCCGAACTCATCCGCAACGGCGTGACGACCTTCGTCGAGTACGGCAGCCAGCTGAGCGTGCAGGACGCGCTGCTCGCCGAGGTGACCCGGCTCGGCAGCCGCGCCTATCTGGCCCCCGGCTACGATTGCGGGCGCTGGGTGGCGGATGAGAGCGGGCGGCTCATCCGCGTGCGCAACGACGCGCTCGGCCGCGAGGGCCTCAAAACCGCGCTGGCCTGGATCGAAAAGAATGACGGCGCGGCCGACGGCCGCGTGCGTGGCATTCTCGTGCCGCGCGAGGTGGAGACCTCGAGCCTGGAGCTGCTGCAAGACACCGTGC
>CBFGVM010000553.1:0-2299 GCA_965652015.1 uncultured Alphaproteobacteria bacterium | reverse complement strand
TCCTTGGCCATCAGCGAGGACAGGGCGACCAAGCAGAATGCGGCGAAGGTCACAACGGCGCGCGCTGTTTGCCGCCCCCGCTCTCGCAAGGGCCAAAGCACGATGCCAGCATCTCGAAGGCTCTTTGCACCGGCCGGCGTGAGCAATAAGCTCATTCTTCAGCGCTTCATCAAAAGGCGCAAGTTTCGCCCATCGGTATCCGGTGAAGGCGAAAGCGAGGGAGCACATCGAGGGGCATATCAATGAGCGAAGCGACGTCAAATCACTACATTCCTGCGCTTGGTAACATTTACAGCGCAGTCGACGAGTATGCTGAACCCATCTTGCGCGTCGTGCTCGGGGGAGTCCTCATTCCGCATGGCATGCAAAAGCTGTTTGGAGCGTTCGGCGGCATGGGCTTTGCGGGCAACGCCGCGTTATTCGACCGCATCGGCTTCGCGCCGGGAATATTCTGGGGCACGCTGGTCGGCTGCACCGAATTGATCGGCGGCCTCATGCTGGTGCTCGGACTGTTCACCCGCTTTGCCGCGGCCGCGGTGCTGATCTTCATGATCGTGGCCGTGAAATTCACGTCTGCGCGAGGCGGATTCTTCTGGAGCACACAAGGCTGCGAATATCCGCTGTTGCTCGGCGCCTGCGCCCTCTTTTTCCTCATCCGCGGCGGCGGTCCGTGGTCGGCTGACCGCGCGATCGGAAGAGAGCTGTAAGCGAGCTCGTCGTCACGCACCGCACAATAATTCAGAGCGATCTACCACCGACGGGGGCGGTGCACAACACGCGCAGTCGCGCCGGCGCAAGCCTCTATGCACCTTTCGCTGCGACCAGTAAGCTGGTTGAGCGAGTCGTGAGGCGCATCATTCTTCGATCGAGACTCAATGGAAGTCGAGATGGAGGAAAACTGCTCGCACCACCAAAGAAGCATCGAGGGGGAAAACCATGTCCGTCCAAACAAGCGAATCATCGCATCCGTCGCTGTCCCATGCCGACGGCTTCGCAGCCAGTACCACGGACGCTTTCTTGCTGGTCGGCCGTGTCCTGGTCGGCTGGCTCTTTCTCGTGAGCTCAGCGGGCGCAGGCGGCAAGCTCTGGAACACCGCCGGCTTTGCCGGCTACTTGAAAAATCTCGGCGTGCCGGCGCCCGACTTTTTCGCCTGGATTGGCGCGCTGGTCGAATTCGTCATCGGCGCCGCCCTCATTCTCGGGGTCGGCACCCGATACGCCGCGCTCCTCTGCGCGCTGTTCCTCGTCGTTGCGACGGCGTTGGCGCATCGCTACTGGGAGTACCCCGCCGCGCAGCTGCAAAACCAGTACAATCACTTCCTCAAGAATCTTGCCGTCTTCGGCGGCGCGCTGCTCGTATTCGCGGCCGGGCCCGGCCGCTTCAGCGTCGATCGGATGCTGTCGAACAAGCGTTGATCGCGGCAGCCGTGGTCAGTTCCACAACTGCTTGCTTGCGAGGCGCGCGCCCTCCGCGAGCGCCTCGAGCTTCGCCCACATGATCGACGGGTGGACCCGCCGGTAGAACGGTCCCTGGGCGAAGCCGCAGTCCGTTCCGGCGAGCACGTTCTCGCGCCCGACGCGCTTGCCGTAGCGTACGATGCGCTCCGCGACGAGCTCGGGATGTTCCACCACGTTGGTGGCGTGACTGATGACGCCCGGGATCAGCGCCTTGCCCTCCGGCAGCTTCACCTCCTCCCACACCTTCCATTCGTGCGCGTGCCGAGGATTGGCGCCTTCGATCACGTAAGCGCCGACCTTCACCTTGAGAATGAGATCGACGATGTCCTTGAGCGGCACGTCGGTGGTGTGCGGCCCGGGCCAGCTTCCCCAACAGACGTGATACCGCATGCGATCGGGGGGCAACCCATCGATCGCCTGATTCAGCACCTCCACGTGCAAGGCGAGCCATTTGCGGTAATCGGCGAAGCTTGCCGGCGGCACCATGCGATCGTAGGACACGGCGGCACGGGCATCGTCGAGCTGCAGCACAAAGCCGGCATCGACGATCATCTTGTATTCCGTGCGCATGGCGCTAGCGATGGCGATCAGGCATTCCTCATCGCTGCGGTAGTACTCGTTCTTGCGGTCCGGGATGACGCTCGCCGGCGCAGCGACCGGCAGGAATGCCTCCTCCACCGTCACGCCTTCGAGCGCCGCCCTGAAGTTATTGACGTCGCGGGCGAGCTCTGCCTGTCCGGTATAGGCGATGGGTCCGATGCAAACCGCATCCGTGCTCGTCGCGATCGTTTCGCGCGCGTCGAGCTCGGCATAGAACTCGGCGAAACGGCCGCGATCGGCG
>CBFGVM010000552.1:0-2313 GCA_965652015.1 uncultured Alphaproteobacteria bacterium | reverse complement strand
GTATACATCTCCGTGATCCACGTCTCCTCCGGGCCGGCGGCGTCCTTCGCCACGATGAGCCAAAACAGCCCGAGCGCCGCTTGGCGGGAGACCTCTTCGCCTTTGAACAGCATGCCGCCGAGCAGCGCCTGCGCCCGGTGATCGCCTTTATTGGCCGACAAGCGCAACCAGCGCGCCGCCTGGATGGCGTCCTTGGATGCGCCTTTGCCGAGCAGGTAGAGCCGTCCGAGGTAATATTGGGCCTCGGGGTCGGCGTAATACGCGGCAGCGTAGCGGAACATCTCGCGCGCGACGTTGGCATCGGCCTTCAACGTTCCCGGGATGCCGTCCAGATGGTAGAGCCCTAACGCCACGAAGGCGTTGGCCAAGTAGCGCGCATTGGGCGTGCCAGCGCTGTCGTCGCCGTGCATCGTGGTAAGGCGGCGGAAATACTCATAGGCGCGCGCCTTGTTCATCTTCACGCCGTCGCCATCGGCATAGATCCGGCCGAGCTTCCAGATCGCACCCGGGACGCCCTGCTCGGCGGCGTATTCGAGCTCCGTCAACCCTTGCTCGGTGTTGCCTTGGCGCAGCGCCTGGGTGCCGGAGCGGAACGCCTCGAGCGGCGTCGGCGGCACGGCCGAGCGCGGCGGCAATGTAAGCGGCGCGACCTGCGGTGCGCCCGGCACGGCGACGAGCGGCGTTGCGTTGGAAGGTGTCCCTGCGGCGGGACTCGGCGTGCCATCCGGCAGCGGCACGCTCGTCCCTTCCGTGGCGCGATTGCCGTCGAAGCTGATCGCCGGCGACAGCCCGACGGCTAGACCAAGGAGCGCGAGGCTCGCGACGAGCCTAGATATCCGCATAGCACGCCCTCTCGGCCGCCGCGCCGGGATGGGTCACCGCGCCGTCACGCGCCGCTCCCACCTGCTGGGCGTATTTCCACAGATACCCTGAAGTGAATTCGGGCTGCCGGGGTTTCCACGCCTTGCCCCGCGCCTCGAGCTCAGCCTTGCTAAGCTTGACCTCGAGCGTGCCCTTCACTGCATCGATTGCGATGATGTCGCCGTCGCGCAAAAACGCGATCGGGCCGCCGACGGCGGCCTCGGGACCCACATGGCCGATGCAGAAACCGCGAGTTGCTCCGGAGAAGCGCCCGTCGGTGATCAATGCAACCTTCCCGCCCATGCCCTGTCCGTAAAGGGCCGCGGTGGTCGCCAGCATCTCTCGCATCCCGGGCCCGCCTTTGGGGCCTTCGTAGCGGATTACGAGCACGTCGCCTTCCCTGTACTTCTTTTTCTTGACGGCCTCGAAGCACGCTTCCTCCCCGTCAAAGCAGCGCGCCGGGCCGGTAAACTTCAAGTCCGCCATCCCGGCAACCTTCACGATGGCGCCCTCCGGCGCCAGGTTGCCCTTGAGCCCGACGACGCCGCCGGTGGCGGAGAGCGGCTTGTCGGCGGGGCGGACCACGTCCTGGTCCTTGTTCCACTTAACTCGCTTGAGGTTCTCGGCGACCGTGCGCCCAGTCACGGTCAGGCATTCCCCATGAAGATACCCGTGGTCGAGCAGCGTCCTCATCAAGAGCGGAACGCCGCCTGCTTCGAACATATCTTTGGCAACAAAACGGCCGCCCGGCTTCAAATCCGCAATATATGGCGTCCGTCTGAAGACTTCGGCGACGTCGAAGAGGTCGAACTTGAGGCCGCACTCGTTGGCGATCGCCGGCAGGTGCAGGGCGGCATTGGTCGAGCCGCCGGTCGCGGACACCACCGTCGCAGCATTTTCCAGCGCCTTGCGCGTCACGATATCGCGGGGACGGATGCGGGCCTTGATGAGATCGAGGATCTTCTCGCCGGCGGTCATGCACATGGCATCGCGGATCTCGTATGGGGCCGGCGCACCCGACGAGTAAGGCAGCGCCAGCCCGATCGCCTCGGAGACCGTTGCCATGGTGTTGGCGGTGAATTGCGCCCCGCACGCGCCGGCCGACGGGCAGGCATGCTGCTCGAGCGTCTCGAGATCGGCGTCCGACATCTGGCGAACCGAGTGTTGGCCGACCGCCTCGAACACGTCTTGGATCGTCACCGGTTTGCCGCGGAAGGTGCCGGGCAGGATCGAGCCGCCGTAAATGAAGATCGACGGCACGTTCAGACGGCACATCACCATCATCATGCCCGGCAGCGACTTGTCGCAGCCGGCCAAGCCGACGAGCGCGTCATAGGCGTGGCCGCGTATGGTCAGCTCGACGGAATCGGCGATCACCTCGCGGGACGGGAGCGAGGACTTCATGCCCTCGTGGCCCATGGCGATGCCGTCGGTGACGGTGATGGTGCAGAA
>CBFGVM010000551.1:0-2325 GCA_965652015.1 uncultured Alphaproteobacteria bacterium | reverse complement strand
GCTGTCCTGCGGCTCGCTGTCGTAGCCCCAGTCGTAGATGCGTTGCAGCAGCACCTTGCCCCAGCCAAGCGGAAGCTTGATGAACGGGTGCCGATCCCAACCGCCCGCCTCCAGGACGAGAACCCGCACGTCGCGGTCCTCGGTCAGCCGGTTGGCCAGCGTGCATCCCGCAGAGCCCGCTCCGACAATGACGTAATCGTAGGCCTTCGGGATCTTCGCCATGTCGGAAGTCTGGAGTCTCACATAGTCCGACTCAAGGGCTCATATTACGGTCGTCCCCGCGAGGGCCCCCCCCCCCCGCGACAGCAGAAGCGCGTTTACGCACGTCTTCGACGCGCTATGCGCGGGGACACGACAACAATTCGACTTCGTACGCGCAATATCGGTTGCCCGCCTTTGTGCGCGCACGGCTGTTTCCCTCTGACGTTTGAACCGGCGGAACGAGGACTGGCGCTTGGCCCCTGCCCGTTGGGCGCGAGCCGCACACCTGGACTCTTGCGGCAGCCGACTTGCTTTGTCGCGCCATTTCGACCTAATTGGCGTCGGCTTTTTTCCTCGCGGCCGCGAGTGCTTGGGCGCGCGGAGCATTCCTTGAGCGAAACCATCGCCGAAATCGTCAACGCGCACCGCACCGGTGTCGCACATCCGGCCGAGACGGTCAGGCGCAGCTTTGCGCGCATTCGCGAGCGCGGTGACGCCGCGATCTTCATCAGCTTGCGGGAGGAGGCCGCCGCCATCGCGGATGCTGAAGCGCTTGCGGCTAGCAGCGACTTCGAGGGACGCCCGCTCTATGGCGTGCCGGTCGCGATCAAGGACAATATCGACGTCGAAGGAATGCCGACGACCGCGGGTTGCCCGGCCTTCAAGTACGCGCCGGACCGTGACGCCACCGTCGTCGCGCGCCTGCGGGGCGCCGGCGCGATCGTCGTCGGCAAGACCAATCTCGATCAGTTTGCGACCGGCCTTGTCGGCGTGCGCTCGCCCTACGGTGTTCCACGCAACGCGGTGAAGCCCGATCTCGTACCGGGCGGATCAAGCTCGGGCTCGGCGCTGGCGGTCGCGGCGAGCCTCGTGCCGCTCGCGCTTGGCACCGACACTGCCGGCTCCGGCCGCGTGCCCGCGGCGCTGAACAACATTGTCGGTTTGAAGCCCAGCCTTGGCCTCCTCTCGAACGCCGGCGTTGTTCCGGCGTGCCGCTCGCTCGATTGCGTGTCGATCTTTGCGCTGACCACGGATGACGCCTGGACCGCATTGTCGGCAATCGCCGGACCCGATCCAGCCGATCCCTATTCGCGCGACCGGCCGCTCGGTCCGCTCGGTGCGTTTCCAACCGCCGTGCGGCTCGGCGCACCCCCTGAGGGCCAACGCATCTTCTTTGGCGATGAGCAATCTGCCCGGGCTTACCGGGAGGCGCTCAAGCGTTGTTCGGTGCTCGGCGCGCGCATCGTCGAAATCGACATCGGGCCCTTCTACGAGGCCGCTCGTCTCCTTTACGAAGGGCCATGGGTGGCGGAGCGCTATCTCGCCGTGCGCGCGCTGATCGAGTCGATGCCCGACGCGCTGCATCCGGTCACGCGCGCCATCATCGAACAAGGTCGGGAGCTGAGCGCGCTCGATGCATTCTCTGCGCTCTACCGCCTCGAGGCGCTACGGCGCGTCCGCGATGAATGCTTCCGCACCGTCGACGCACTGCTGCTGCCGACGATACCGACCGTGTACACGGTCGAGCAGGTGCTGGCCGATCCAGTCGAGCTCAACAGCAGGCTCGGCACCTATACGAATTTCGTCAACCTGCTGGACATGTGCGGCATTGCATTGCCATCGGCAATGCATGACAACGGCGTGCCGTTCGGCATCAGCGTGCTCGCGCCGGGCGGACAGGATGCGCTTGCCGCATCGATTGCCCGCGTACTGCACGCCGACAGCGCGCTGCCGCTCGGCGCGCTTGGCGTCGCGCAGCCGCCGCTGACGCCATTACCTCGCATGCCTACCGCCGGCGAGATCGCGAGAGCAGTCGCCGGCGCACATCTTTCCGGCATGCCGCTCAATGGCGAGCTTCGTGCGCACGGCGCGCATCTGCTGGAGACGGTGTCGACCGCGCCCGACTACCGGCTCTATGCACTCGCGGGCGACGGTGTCGCCAAGCCCGGCCTTGTGCGCGTACGCCAGGGCACCGGCGCTGCGATCGAGGTCGAGATCTGGGCTCTCCCGGTGGACGGATTCGCGCGCTTTGTCGCCGCCGTGCCGCCGCCGATGGCCATCGGCACGCTGCGGCTGGCTGACGGGCGCTCGGTGAAGGGCTTCCTGGTCGAGCCGGAAGCGGCT
>CBFGVM010000550.1:0-2328 GCA_965652015.1 uncultured Alphaproteobacteria bacterium | reverse complement strand
GCCGCCGCACGCCCCAGCTCTCCAAGATCGCGGTGATTTCGTCGGCGACAAAATATCGGGCGCTGTCCTGGTCGTAGCCTTCGCGCAAGAGGTCGTCGTAATCGGTGAACATGTGGCGCACGTAGGCGACCAGCGATAGCCACGCTGCTGTTTCCGGCACGGCGACGGTCAGTCCCGGGCTGTCGACGGCGTGGTCCACCACGGTTGCGAACTCATGGGGCGGTATCCGCGGCGCCAGCCGACGCAAGGCAGCCTCGATCTCGCTCCGTTTCGCCACGGCCCGCCTCCCTCAGCAAGTAAGGTCGATGCGACCCCGCCTTCTGCAGCGCAAGCAAATGTGCCATGAAGGGGCGGCGCGACGCCTGCGGAAAATTATTGGTCGATAACCGTCGGACGCAGCGTGCTGGCTCGGAAATCGACTTGCGGGTGCAATCATGAATGCCGCGACGAATGTCCCTGGTGCGAGGGCGGGATCGGCGCAGATCGGCATGGTGGCTGCCGTCTCGATCGGCGTCGGCGGGATGGTCGGTGCGGGAATCTTCTCGATCCTCGGCGTCGTCGCGCACGCGGCGGGCAACGCGATGTGGCTCGCCTTCGCCATCGGAGGCGTGGTGGCGCTCCTCTCCACCTATTCCTATGCCAAGCTCGGCGCCACCTTTCCGTCCGCTGGCGGCGCCGTGCATTTCTTGGTGAAGAGCTTCGGCGACGGCGTGCTCGCCGGTGGGCTCAACCTGTTCATGTGGGCAGGCTACATCATTTCGCTCGCGCTTTATGCCACCGCCTTCGGCAGCTATGCCGCGACATTCGTGACCACTGCGCTGTCCCCGCTGCTGGTGAAATCGCTCGCCGTCGCTGTCGTCGTGCTGCTGACGCTGGTCAATGCGTTCGGGGCGAGGCTGATGGGGCGATGGGAGACGGTCATCGTCGCCGTCAAGCTGGCAATCCTCGTACTGTTTGCGGCAGTGGGCTTGTGGTTCATCAGGCCGGGTTATCTCTCGCCCGAGCTTTGGCCTGAAACCAGCTCGGTCTTGTTCGGCGCCGGCGTGCTGTTCATCGGCTACGAGGGCTTCGGCCTGGTGACCAACGCGGCGGCCGACATGCGCAATCCGAGCAAGATGCTGCCGCGGGCGCTCTATACCAGCGTGATCCTGGTGATCGTCCTCTACCTTGCCGTCGCGGTGACCGTCACCGGAAACCTGTCGGACTATGAAATCGAGCGGTCCAAGGACTATGCGCTTGCCGAGGCGGCCAAACCGTTCTTGGGCCAATTCGGCTTCCACCTGATTGCCATCGCCGCGCTGTTCTCGACCGCCTCGGCGATCAATGCCACGCTGTTTGGCTCGGCCAACGTCTGCTACATGATCGCCCGCGACGGCGGACTGCCGGCGGGCCTGTCGCGCAGGGAATGGAGAGGTGCCACCGGCGGGCTGCTCCTTACCGCGGCCCTGGTGCTCGCCGTGACGCTGAGCTTCGACCTTTCCGGCATCGCGATGATGGGAAGCGCCGCCTTCCTGTTGATCTATGCCGCGGTGAACGCGGGTCACCTGCGAGTGCTCAAAGCGACCGGAGCGAACGCACTCCTGGTGTGGCTATCACTGCTGACCTGCCTGGCAATGTTCGCGGTCCTCTGCGTGTATATCCTGAAAGAACAGCCGCGCGCGCTTGCCGCGCTCGTCATCATCGCGGCAGCCTCATTCGCCGCCGAATGGGCTTATCGGCATTGGACGGGGCGCAGGATCAGCGAAGCGCCGTGATGCGCGGCGCGGCCGCAGCGATATCGCTTCGAGCTACACCCAGAGACACTGCTCGGCACTGCAGCATAATTTGGCAGCGCAGCATCGGATTGCGCGCTGGACTGCCGTGGGCGCGCGTGAGATAGGAAATGGAACAAGCAAGGGGAGGACATCGCATGATACCGGAGGCGAACCTCGACCCCAAAGTCGCCGCGCTGGTCAGCGCGGCGTTTGACAAATCGTGGCCTTTCGTCAACACCGACCCCGAGCTCGCCCACGTGGATCGGCAAGAGGTGCGCACGCGACTGGCGCAGAATTTGACCCGTATTGCCCAGGGCGGCGAGCGGGATATGTGGCGACTCGCGAACGCCGCGATCAGTCAGTTGCGGCGCGAACGCAGCGCGGCGTAGCGGCGCGCATCCCAAAACACTGTAGGTCGTATTCCCCTCGTCCCCGCGGGGGCACCCCGTTCGTGCGCGGGACGACCCGAAGCCGATCAGTGGGAGCGCATGTCACGTCGCGGGGACGAGCGGGCCAAACGATCATTCCGGACGGATGCCGGCCTTAGCCGCGACGTCCCGCCATTTCACGATGT
>CBFGVM010000549.1:0-2338 GCA_965652015.1 uncultured Alphaproteobacteria bacterium | reverse complement strand
ACGCCGATCACGACCCCGATCAAGCTCGCGACGATCCAGAACAAACCCGCGAGCGGACTGAGCGCCATCAGCGTGAGACCGGATATGATGCCGGAGAGTCCGAACAAAGCCGAAATACCGACCGCGAGCCAGTAGAAGACCTTGATGATGGAAGGCGTAATGAACCGTTCCCACTGGAACAGGTCGCGAAAATCGAACATGGGGTTCCTCCTCCCGACGCAGGGGGGCCGCCAGTTGACCAACTCGCGCGGCCGACTTCGTGCTTTCGCGGCCGGTTCGACTGCGCTGCCGCGTCGTGCGCTCCTCGCCGAAGCCCATTCGAACACTGCACTGCGGCATCCGCATGGTCAATCGAGCTCCTCGAACGCCCGTGGTTAATGCCGGATTAATCAGCGCGCGCGGCGGCGCCGGACTCTCGGTGCTGCCCGGTTGACCTCTTCGGAGGCGACGCCTAGGGAACGCGCTCCGCAAGCCGCAGGATCGCCGTGCCCCGTCTGCATTGGGAAGATTTCAGTCCCGGCCAAGTGACCGAGTACGGATCGCGCCTGATCACGCGCGCGGAGATCGTCGCCTTCGCCGCCGAATACGATCCGCAGCCCATGCATCTCGACGAGGCGGCCGCGCGTGCGACGCTGTTCGGCGGACTGGTTGCGTCGGGTTGGCACAGCTGCTGCGTTCTCATGCGCATGCTCACCGACGGCTTCATCGGCGACACGAGCTTCATGGGCGCGCCTGGCGTGGAGGAGGTGCAGTGGCTTGCGCCGATACGCCCAGGCGATCGGATCAAGGCACGAGCCACCGTGCTCGAGACTCGGGCCTCGCGCAGCCGGCCTGACATGGGGTTCGTCAAATTCCGGTTTGAACTCATCAATGCCACCGACCAGCCGGTCATGATCCTGACCGTGAGCCCGATGTTCGGACGACGCGCTGCCAATGCCGCGCGCGAAGATGAGCCGATGGCGCCGAGCGAGCGATGAAGTTTTTCGAGGACATTCGCGTTGGCGAGATCACCAATCTCGGGCGCCACACGTTCACTGCCGATGATATCAAGGCGTTCGCGGCGCGCTTCGATCCGCAGCCCTTCCATCTCGATGAGGCGGCGGCGGCGCGCTCGCATTTCAGTCGGCTTTGCGCCTCCGGCTGGCACACCGCCTGCGTTTGGATGCGGCTGATGGTCAACTACCGTCGGCGCGAGGGCGAGGAGCTCCGCTCCCGCGGTGAGCCGGCCGCGCAACTCGGGCCGTCGCCGGGATTCCGCGATCTGAAGTGGCCCAAGCCGGTCTATGCCGGCGACACGATCTCGTATGCGACCGAGGTGGTCGAGATGCGACCTTTGGCGAGCCGCCCCGGCTGGGGCATGATCTTCGTGCGCAACACCGGCGTGAATCAGCATGGCGAGCCGGTGATGTCGTTTGTCAGCACGGTCTTCGTCGAATGCCGGGACCGGGAATTGCGGGAATCGTGAGCACCACCAGCGAGCCGGCGCAGGAGTCGCCCGCGTTGACGGCCAAGCGCGAGGAGCGCCGCGCCGCCGCTGTCGCCTGCAGCGCGCATGCCCTGCACGACGGCTACACTGATCTGATCTACGTGCTGCTGCCGATCTGGCAAGCGGAATTCGGGCTCGGCTACGCGGAGCTCGGGCTGCTGCGCGGCCTGTTTTCCGGCACGATGGCCGGATTCCAGATTCCGTCCGGACTGATCGCCGAGCGGCTGGGCACCGCACCGGTGCTGGCGCTCGGCACGGCGCTCGCCGGAGCCGGCTATTGCCTTGCCGGCGCGAGCGCTGGCTTCGGCCTCCTCGTCGTAGCCCTTTGCATCGGCGGGCTCGGCGCGAGCGTGCAGCATCCGCTCGCCTCGTCGCTCATGGCGCGCGCGTTTGCCGGCCCCCGCTCGATGAAGGCGCTCGGGACATACAATTTCGCCGGCGACATCGGCAAGATGACGGTGCCGGCCGCGGCCGCGCTGCTCCTGGTCGTGATGTCGTGGCGGTCCGCACTTGCCCTGCTCGGCGCGGTTGGTCTCTTGGCCGCGGCCGCGATCTTCCTGCTGACCCCGCGCTATGGCGCAGAGACCTCTTCGCACGCGGCGCAGGCCCACGGGGAGGGCACCGCGCCCGGCGCTCGCCACCGCTTCGCGTTTCCGATCCTGCTAACGATCGGCATGCTCGACAGCGCGACCCGCATGGGGTTTCTGCTGTTCCTGCCGTTCGTGCTCACTGCCAAAGGCGCAAGCGTCCCCGTCATCGGACTTGCGCTGACGCTCGTTTTCGCCGGCGGCGCGGCGGGCAAGCTCGTGTGCGCCTTCATCGGTGCGCGGATCGGAGCCATTGCCACCGTGT
>CBFGVM010000548.1:0-2343 GCA_965652015.1 uncultured Alphaproteobacteria bacterium | reverse complement strand
GCTGATCTCGCCGGCAGGATTGTCGGACACTACGAGAAACACGCTCACGCATGGGACCGCGATCGTCAGAACAGCGACTGGAACGATAAGGTCTGGCATGATCGTTTCGTCGCCGAATTGGGCAAGGGCGCCAAGGTCCTGGACCTTGGCTGTGGCCCGGGGCGACCCGTCGCGCAGCACATGGCCGACCTGGGATTGCGCGTGACAGGCGTCGATTCGTCCCCGACTATGATTTCGTTTTGCCGTGGGCGTCTTCCCGATCATGAATGGATTATCGCCGACATGCGGCAGCTGGCGCTCGGACGCCGCTTCGATGGCATTCTCGCTTGGGATAGTTTTTTTTCACCTCAATCACGATGACCAGCGGCGCATGTTCACCATCTTCGCCGACCACGCGTCCGGCGGCTCGATATTGATGTTCAATGCGGGGCCGCAGCACGGTGAGGGTATAGGTGAATACAGGGGCGATCCGCTGTATCACGCAAGTTTGGCGCCTACCGAATATGAAGCGCTCACCGAGCGTTTTGGATTTGATGTGATCCAGCAAGCCACGACCGACCCGACGGCAGGAGGACGGACGGTCTGGCTCTGTCGCCGTCGCGACTGAATGCCCGGTTGAAGCGGCCGGACCGTTGTGGAACCCTCACAGGAAAAGCTGCCAAGGTGTCCGCATCGTCATGGGAGGATGGAGATGCTACACTCGACGCGCGTGATCGTCTGTGCATCCGTCGTATTGGCGCAGACCGCCATTTGCGCCGCGCCCACCGCGGCGCAAAGTGTCGCCGAATTCTACAAGGGCAAGACCGTCGCGATCCTGATGGGGACGCAGCCAGGCGGCAGCTACGACCTCTACGGCCGCGTCATCGGCGAGCATCTCTCCCGCTACATTCCCGGCAACCCGACCATCATCATGGAGCACATGCCGGGTGCCGGCGGCGTCGTCGCGGGCAACCATGTCTACGGTCCGGGACCGCAGGACGGCACCAAGATCCTGCTCTCGCACTCGATCCCACTCGCCGAGAGGCTGGAGCCGAAAGGCGTGCGTTTCGAATCGAGCAAATTCCAATGGCTCGGTACCTTCGACGCCATCGCGCATACGATGGCGATCTGGCACCGCGCGCAGGTGAACACGATTGACGTTCTCAAGGCTAAGCCGCTCGTCATCGGCTCGTTCAGCAAGAGTCATCTGACTTACCAATGGGCCGCGATGATGAAGCACGTGCTCGGCACGAGCTATCAGGTCATCACCGGCTACCCCAGCGGCAGCGATCTCAACTTGGCGATGGAGCGCGGCGAAGTCGATGGCTGGGCCGCCTCGTGGGAGAATCTGGCCGGCACGCGGCCGCAGTGGCTCACCGAAAAGAAAGTTTCGCTGCTGGTATCGTTCACATTTGAGCGCAAGGAGCAAATCCCGGACGTGCCGACGCTGCTCGAGCTGACGCCGCCCGACAAGAAGGACATCGTGGAGTTCCTCACCGCAGGAACGCCGTTCGGGCGGGCCATGGCGGTGGGACCGGGCGTTCCTGCCGACCGGGTCGCCGCGCTGCGCAAGGCGTTCGACGACGTCATGAAGGATCCTGCGTTCCTCGCCGAGGCGGCGAAGCGCAAGCTCGACATCGATCCTCGCCCGGCGGCCTACCCCCACGCGCTCGCCGGCAAACTCGCCTCCGCCTCGCCCGAGTTGGTGGCGCGGGTGAAGACGGCGATCGGACAGACGGAGTAGAGCGCGCCGCGCGCGCAAACCCCGATCGGCGGTCGAGTCCGGCTCGAATGCCTCTATCAGGAAGCTGTGACTGCGGTACCTGACTGCAGCGGCCGGTCTGGCAGCTTGCACGACACTGGGTTGAGCGGACGGTGAATTGAGCACTGCCGTTGCCGGGATGGTGACGCATAAGTCGGCGCGACTGGGGACCGATGGTCGCAGGCTGCGACCATCGCTATTTTCTGACATCGACGCGTTAGTCCGTCAGGCTATAGTCGTTGTCCCACCCACGATCCCAGGAGAGGAAACAAAGATGAGGAGAATTCTGCTTGGCGCGGCGCTTGTCGCTTTCGCGGCCGGCGCATCGGCCCAGGACAGGCGCCCCGACTACGGCCCGGCGGTCAACGCAGCGGCCGCGAAGAAGATCGCGGCCAGCGTCATCGCCGAATGTCAGAAGAACAGCTGGAATGTCGCCGTCGCCGTGGTCGATAACCACGGTTTCCTGGTGTATTTCGAGCGCATGGACAACACCCAGACCGCCAGCATGGACATCGCCATCGGCAAGGCGAGGGCCGCGGCGACCTACCGGCGCCCCACGCGCGCATTCATGGATGTGATCAACAAGGGCGGGCCAGCGACGG
>CBFGVM010000547.1:0-2360 GCA_965652015.1 uncultured Alphaproteobacteria bacterium | reverse complement strand
GTCGTTTTCACCATCGAATATGCATTGCGAGTCTGGGTGGCGGCCGAAAACGCGCCGCAGCGGCACGCAACCGAGCGTAAAGCGCGGTGGAAATTTGTTTCGAGCCCGCTCGGTCTGATCGACCTCCTGGCGGTTCTGCCTTTCTGGCTCGCATTTCTGTTGCCGTTCGATCTTCGCGTCCTGCTGGTGTTTCGGATGGGCCGCTTTCTCAAGCTCGCGCGCTACTCGCCCGCCATGCGTTCGCTGCTGGACGCTCTCTACAACGAGCGCCGCGCGCTATTCGGCTGTTTCGTGATTTTGATTGGAGCGACATTGCTGGCCGCAAGCATCATGCATGTCATCGAGCGTCACGCGCAGCCTGACAAATTCGGCACCATTCCCGACGCGATGTGGTGGGCCATCGTCACCCTGGGCACGATCGGCTATGGCGACGTGGTTCCGGTGACCGCGCTGGGGCGCGTCGTTGCGGCTATTACGATTTTCGTCGGATTGATCATGGTGGCGCTGCCGATCGGTATCGTCGCCACGGCCTTCGCCGATGAAATCCACCGACGCGATTTCGTGGTCACCTGGGGAATGGTGGCGCGCGTGCCGTTATTCGCCGAACTGGAGGCAACCGATATCGCCGGCATCATGCGGCTGCTGCACGCGCAGCAAGTCGAGGCCGGCGATGTTATCGCCAGGCGCGGCGAGGCCGCGCATTCCATGTATTTCATCGCAGCCGGAGAAGTGGAAATCGAGCTCAAGAACGAGCGCGTTCGGCTCGGTGCCGGTCATTTCTTCGGCGAGGTCGCAGCACTGCGCCGCACGCGCAGATCCGCGACCGTGACCGCGGTCACCCGAACGAGCCTTCTCATGCTCGATGCCCACGATCTCCACGTCCTCATGGATCGGGAGCCGCGCATCGCCGAGCGCATCCGCGAAGTGGCCCGCAGCCGCTTGGGCGGCGACGTCATCAGCCCGAAAGGCGACATTGTCGCCGAAGAACTCGAGGAAGGAGACGCCGTTGAGCAATCGGGATCGCGCCGCGGCAGTGCGTGATGCAAAGTCGAAGTGTCACATAACCGTCCGCGTTCCGTGATATGGGCCGCCCGTCCCTCACCTTCGTCTTGCAACCGGAGAATTTCCCATGACGGGCCGCATTCCCGTGTCACGGCGGCGCCTTCTGGCCACGGCCGCCGCCTCGACCGCCATCTCCGCTATTGGCGGCATCAGCAAACCATATCTGAGCCGCGCCGCCGATCGCCCGCTTATTACCCATGGCATCCAGTCCGGTGACGTCTCGACCGATTCCGGCGTGATCTGGGCGCGCGCCGATCGTCCCGCGCGCATGCTGGCCGAGGTCGCGACATCGGACAGTTTCAAGACCATCGAGCGCGCGGTTTTCGTCGACGCCCTGGCCGCATCCGATTTCACCGCCAAGGTGCTGATCGACGGCCTGCCCGCGGGGCAGGACATCTTCTACCGCATCAGCTTCCAGAATCTTGCGTTCCCAACCATCGTCGGCGAACCGATGACCGGCCGTTTTCGCACCGCGCCGCGCGACCGGCGCTCGATCTCGTTCGTATGGTCGGGCGACACCGCCGGCCAGGGCTGGGGCATCGACGAGTCGCGCGGCGGCATGCGCGCCTATGCGACCATGCTGCGCAACCGTCCCGATTTCTTCATCCACAACGGCGATACCGTTTATGCCGACGGCCCGATCTCCCCCGAGCAGAAAATGCCGAACGGGGAGATCTGGAAAAACGTGGTGACCGAGGAAAAGGCGAAGGTGGCGGAGACGCTCGCCGAGTTCCGCGGCAACTACAAATACAACCTGCTCGACAGGAACGTGCTCGCCTTCAATGCCGAGGTCCCGATCTTCGCGCAGTGGGACGACCACGAGGTAAGCAACAATTGGTGGCCGGGCGAGGCGCTCACCCGCGCCGAGCACCAGCGCAAGAAATATGTCGAGCAGAGCGCCTTGCTGCTGGCGGCGCGCGCCGGCCGCGCGTTCCATGAATACATGCCTCTGCGCTTCACGCCGGCGGAGCCGGGACGCGTGTATCGCAAGATTTCCTACGGACCACTACTCGACGTGTTCATGCTCGACATGCGCAGCTACCGCGGGCCCAACGGCGAGGGGCTGGAGGAGAACTATGGGCCGGCAGCCTACTTCCTCGGCCCGACGCAAGTCGCCTGGCTCAAGCGCGAGCTGTTGAACTCGCAGGCGGCCTGGAAAGTTATCGCCGCCGACATGCCGATCGGCCTCGTCGTCGTCTACGACACCGATCGCAGATGGGGCGTCGAGGCGATCGCCCAGGGCGACGGACCGGCGCTCGGCCGCGAGCTCGAGATCGCCGACATCCTCTCCTTCATCG